>NZ_JANDMF010000030.1:0-69182 GCF_031626875.1 Clostridium sp. SHJSY1 | reverse complement strand
GCTCGATAGCTCAGTCGGTAGAGCAGAGGACTGAAAATCCTCGTGTCCCTGGTTCGATTCCTGGTCGAGCCACCAGGTATGGCGCTATAGCCAAGTGGTAAGGCAGAGGTCTGCAAAACCTTTATCCCCGGTTCAAATCCGGGTGGCGCCTCCATACTAGAACCCTTGAAAATACTACATTTTCAAGGGTTTAAACTTTTATGAAAATTTCAGTTTTTGTGAGAAATGTGGCCTGGGTGTGGCCTAACTGGCCACAAAGATATTTTTAAAGCAATAAACTCCTAGTTACAGCTAGGAGTTTATTGCTTTACTCAATATATTATCATTAGATTTTATATATTCTAACTATACAATTTTAGATAATCCACATTATTCTCTATCATAATCCCAAAATATATTTAAAGTTTTAATTTTTTAATGTATATATTTAATAAGTTCATGTGATAATTAAATATATTAAAATTTGAGTTGAAATTACCTCAGAATATATAAAGTATTCTACTCCATTTAAGGTTAAAATAACTTATTGGGAAGAAATTTATGAAGTTGGAATATATGAATTTAATAAAAATATTATGATTTCAATTTTACTTAAAAAGGATAGAAATATAAAATTTTAATCTGAATATAAGATTTGTATTAGGATTAATATGTTTGATTCAGGCTCCAAATGTAGTTATTTTTTCAATACTATTTTCAGGAAAGTTTGGATTTACAATAAGTGGCTTTTTAAGAATAATTTCAGGATATTTTAAATATTTAGTGCATAATCCTTTTAATGAAAAAGATATTATAGTTATGTCAATTATTTGTTTTATAATTGGGGTTTTTAGAGGAAGAACAAAAAAAGATAAAAAATTTTAATATTATAAAAAAATCGATAAAAATATGAAAGATAATACTGCTTAATTAAAGAAACTAGACAGTATTATCTTTTTGCATAAAAATAATTCACAAAAGTTGAAATGTTAAATATTTAAATGTGGATAACTATGTTAAAAAACTTTCTTCTATTGTGAATAACTTTTTATCATAAGAAAATTTAGCATAACATCCTATAGGAATAGTAAGATTAGGATAACTATGACCAAAAGGAAATCCAATTACAATAGGAATACCTAAAGGTTTTAATCTATCAATGAAAACTTCTTCAAGTTTAAGGCTTTTGGAATAATCTGATAATGTACAACCATTAAAACTTCCTAAAAATATTCCATTGCAGTTTTTAAATTTTTTATTACATATTAATTGAGTAAGCATCCTATCAATAGCATAAGGAGATTCATCTACATCTTCTATTAAAAGTATAGAATTTTTTATATCTACTTCATAAGGGGTATTTAATGCTGAACATAACATGGATAAATTTCCACCAACAATTTTTCCTGTGAAGGAATTAGGATTAATATAGGTAATGTTCTTGTATAAAGTAAGATCATAACTATAGCCTTGAGAAGTATTAGAAATAACATTCATAAATGAATTTAATGTAGTTTCATGACTAAAATTTGAGCTTATCATAGGCCCATGAAATGTTATTAATCCTAATTTTGCAAAGTAATTTAATAGTAGTGTTATATCGCTATAACCACAGAAAAATTTTGGATTTGATTTTATTATTTTTTTATTTATAAAAGGTAATGTTCTTATGGATCCATATCCACCACGAAAGCATACAATTCCATCTACTAAAGGATCTGAAAACATTTTATTAAGATCATCAGCTCTATCAAAATCTGAACCAGCTAAATAGCCATATCTATCAAATAGATGAGATCCTAATTTAATATTAAATCCAAGAGAGTGAAATTCAGAAAGTTTTTGGTTTATAATGTCTTTATCTTCAGGTGAGGCAGGAGCTATTATTCCTATAGTAGCCCCAGTACGTAATGCTTTTCCTTTTAACATAAAAAATCCCCCAAAAAAAGAGAGCTGATGCCCTCCTTTGTTAATACTTATATATATTATGAATAAGTTCTTATATTGTTAACTAAACATATCTTTCTTGAATAGAATAAAAGCAACAATAGCACATATTCCTAATGTCATCAAAGAAACTATTAGAAAAGCATGTGGGGAATCCATAAATGGTACTGCTATATTCATTCCATATATTCCTCCCATAATTGTAGGGATTGACATTAATATAGTAACTGAAGCTAAGACTTTCATCACTATATTTAAATTATTAGATATAACTGAAGCAAAGAAATCCATGGTACTTGCTAATATATTACTATATATTTCTGTCATTTCAATAGCTTGTTTGTTTTCAATAATAACATCTTCTAAAATGTCTTTGTCATCTTCATATTTTTGGATCATATCAAGTTTTAGCATTTTTTCTAAAGTTATTTCATTAGCTTTTAGTGATGTGGAAAAGTATACTAATGATTTTTCAAGAGAATGTAGTTGTATTAATTCTCTATTTTTCATTGATTTATGAAGCCTTTTCTCAATCATTAAACTTTTTTTGTCAATCTGACGTAAGTATAAAAGATAATAAGTAGATATTCTATTAAGTATTTGAAGTATAAATCTAGACTTTTTAAAGGTATAGAAGGTTTTAATTTTACCATTAATAAAGTCAGTTAATACTTTACTATTTTTTAAACATACAGTAATTAACTGAGTTTCAGTATATATAATTGCTAAAGGGTATGTATCATAAGTTAAAGAGTTATCCTCCATTTCAGTAAATGGGATATCTACAATTACTATAATATTATTATCTTCAATATCTATTCTAGATGTTTCAGCATCATCTAAAGGAGCCTTTAAAAAATCTAAAGGAACACCTGTCTTCTTTGATGTTAAAATTAGTTCTTCATCAGAGGGAGCAACAATATTTATCCAACAGCCATTCTCTATATTATCTAATAATTCTAAAGTTGGATTATGTTCACCAGAACTTTTTAAAATTTGAATCATATTATAACCTCCTATGTAGTACAGTTCAATTATACTATTTAAGTAAGGTTTATAAAAGAAAAAGAAGGTAAGATGTATAAATAAATATGTTCTATAAATTTTTAAGTCTAAAAAATTCTTTTTTAACTTCTGAGAGTAATGATTTTTTTTCAATTAAATCAAAGCCAGTAAAGGCAAGTGCTAATGCAGCTTTTCTTATTTGAGAAAATGAAAAATCACTTATAGTTGCATCTGCAAATTCTTTAGTACCATAATGTATTTCAGGATTATTTACTATAGATATATATGGGTGGATGCATGGAACTTTTTGACTGACCATACCTATACTTAACCCTGTAGGGATATCTTTGGGACCATTAATTTCAATAATGCCATTTTCCTTTAAGTTATGACTAAATAATCTATTTAAAGTTTTATTAGTTATTAATTCTTCATTGGGAGATTCGTAAAGAGAGATAGTACTGCATATATTAGTAAGGCTAGATACAGACTTTACTATTTCACGTACTTTACTTTCTGTAAGTTCTGCAATTTGTTTATTCTTTGCTTTTATATAGAATTTTGCTTCTGTTTCAAGTGGGATTAATAATGGAGTATATCTTTCACTGGATAGAATTGAATTAATTTCAACATCTTTTGGAAATCCTTTCATTAAAGAATTAAGTATATTAAAGGTTAGTAATATAGAGTCTAATGATGTATAAATTCCTCTATTCAAAAAACTTAGTTCACTATTACCTGTATATTTTACACTTAAAGGAATTATTGCTGATGAAGTTCCACTTTCAGAGGTTATAGTATCTGGATGGCATTCCATTACTATATCAATATCATCAAAAGTTTCTTGCTTAACCATAGTTGTTTTGCTTCCTCCTAAATTTTCACCAGAACATCCTATAATGATTATGGAACCACCTATGTTATCAATTACATGACCTAGTGCTAAAGATGCACTAACTGATATACTTGTAAGTGCATTATGTCCTGTAATATGGCCATATTCAGCTATAGCATCATATTCGCAAAGAAAACAGATTTTAGGGTGTCCATTCCCTTTGACGGCATAAAATGAATTGGGAATATCAAGGTAATTCTTGGTGATAGTAAAATTATTTTTATATAAAATTTCACATATATATGTTGAACATTTAATTTCTTTATAACTTTCTTCAGGGGTAGAGTATAAAAAGTTACACAAATCTGTTATTTCACTTTCAATATTATTTAAAAAAGATATCATATCTTGTTTCATATTTTTTCCTCCATAACTATTATTACTAATATTTTTAACAATTATGGTCAAAAATATTAGTTTAGAAAGTTATAAATTTATTTATATTTTGTAAGATTGTTTTGAGTGAAGTCAATTGATGATATAATAACAATAAAATGACTTAATGAGAAAGAGGTAAGAGGATGGATAAAGGTTTGTTTATTGTATTTGAAGGAGGAGAAGGATCAGGTAAAAGCACAATATTAGAGAAAATATATAACTGGATGAATGAAAATGAAATTGATTGTATTAAGACTAGAGAACCTGGTGGAATAAAAATTTCAGAAGATATAAGATCAATAATATTGGATCCATCTAATACCATTATGGATGCTAAAACAGAAGCATTATTATATGCAGCTGCTAGAAGACAACATCTAGTAGAAAAGGTTATTCCAGCCTTAAATAGTGGGAAAATAGTTTTATGTGATAGATTTATAGATTCATCTTTAGCATATCAAGGATTTGCTAGAGAACTTGGAATTAATGAAATATATGAAATAAATAAATTTGCAGTAGGAAATTATATTCCTGATCTTTCAATATTGTTTGATTTAGAACCAGAAGAAGGACTTAATAGAATAAATAAAAATAAAGAAAGAGAAATAAATAGGTTAGATTTAGAAACTATTGAATTTCACAAAAAAGTTAGGAAAGGATATGGAGTTTTATTAGAAAATAGTAAACATAAAATTGAAAAGATAGATGCTTCAAAATCTATTGAAGAAGTATTTGAAGATGTAAAAAACGTTATAATGTTACATATTAAGTAAAAATTTTTCTATGTAATATAATATCTCCATCTTTATGATAAAATATAGATAGGTATTATATATTAATGGAGGTTGATACTATGAAAATGGTTATAGCCATAGTTCAAGATGATGACACTTTTGATGTAGTAGAAGGTTTAACAGAAAAGGGATTTAGGGTAACTAAGCTTGCAACAACAGGTGGTTTTTTGAAGTCGGGAAATACAACTTTACTTGTAGGCGTTCAAGAGAAAAAGGTTGAAGAAGTAATAGGAATAATAAAAGACATATGTAAAAAGCGAAAAGAAGTAGTTGCATCACCTACTCCGTTTCCAGGAAACTCAGAGATGTATGTTCAGTATCCAATAGAAGTTCAAGTTGGAGGTGCAACTATTTTTGTTTTAGATGTTGATCAATTCATAAGAATATAATATTTGCGAGGTGTTAATTGTGAAGGAGTTTATAGGATTTGAAAATATTATTAGTGGATTTATGAAACGTGTAGATAGAAATACTCTTTCACATGCACATCTTATTGTAGGGCCAGATGGAATAGGAAAGAGTTTAATTGCTAAAAAGTTTGCTTTAAAGATACTTGGAAAAAATGATGATTATAATTATGTGGATATAATTCATTATAAATCAGAAAAAGCTTCCTTTGGTGTAGATGAAGTTAGAAAAATAATAGAAGAAGTTTCTAAAAAACCTTATGAGGGAGATAAGAAGATAATTATAATACATGAAGGAAATAAGTTGACGGGGCAAGCACAAAATGCTATGTTAAAAACTATAGAGGAACCACCAAAAGGTGTATATATAATAATATTAAGTGAGAGTTTAGAGTTATTACTAGATACTATAAAGTCAAGATGTCAAATTTATAAGTTAACTCCATTAGATAAAGAAGATATGATTAAGTACATTAAAAGTATTGGAGAGAATAATGAAGAAAAGATTTTAACAGCTTTAGCTTATGGAGAAGGAATTCCTGGTAGAGCAGAAAAGATTCTAAATGATGAAGAATTAAGCAATTTGAGAAAATTGATTATTAAATTTCTTACAGATATTAATAGTAATAATAATGTTGTACTAGAATATGAAGAAAAATTTAACAAGCATAAAAATGATAAATATGAATTGTTAAATTTGATAGCTTCTTTTATTAGAGATATTATTGTTTATAAAGAGTTAAGAAATAAAACTAATATTATAAATTTGGATAAGTTAGATGATATCAGTAGATTATCATCAGAATTATCTTATAACAGGTTAAATTCAATGTTAAAAAATATAGAAGAAGCAAGAAGTAATTTCGAGAATAATATAAGTTATTCTATGGTTATAAGCATTATGCTTATAGGATTTTTGGAGGGTTAATTAATGATAGAAGTAGTAGGTGTGAGGTTTAAAAAGGCAGGCAAAGTATATTATTTTAGTCCTGGATCATTAAAAATACATAAAGGTGACTATGTTGTTGTTGAGACTGCTAGAGGCATCGAATTTGGAGAATGTGTAATAGGAGTTAAGAGCATAGAAGAGACAGACATTATTGCACCATTAAAGAGCGTTTTAAGAGTTGCAGATCATAAAGATATATTAAAACATAAAGAAAACAAAAGTAAAGAAGAAGAGGCATTAAATATATGTCTAAAAAAGATAGAAGAACATGGCCTTGAAATGAAACTTATCGATGTTGAATATACTTTTGATAATAATAAGGTGATTTTCTATTTTACAGCAGATGGAAGAGTAGATTTTAGAGAGCTTGTTAAAGATTTAGCTACAATATTTAAGACAAGAATAGAACTTAGACAGATTGGGGTAAGAGATGAAGCTAAAATGATAGGGGGATTAGGTCCTTGTGGAAGGTCTATGTGTTGCTCATCATTTCTAGGAGATTTTGCATCAGTATCTATAAAGATGGCTAAGGAGCAAAATTTATCATTAAACCCAACAAAGATATCAGGAATATGTGGTAGATTAATGTGTTGTTTAAATTATGAACAAAGTACATATGAGAGTATAAGAAAGCATTTGCCTAAAGTAGGATCTGTAGTTGAAACTGAAGATGGAGAAGGTGAAGTTATCTCAAATAACACAGTAAAAGAATCAATAAGGGTAAAACTTAGAATTGGAGATGAAGAGGTATTAAAAGATTTTAATATTTCAACAATTAAACTTATATCAGGAAGTTATGAAGATTCTATTGATGAGAAAGATATTAAGTTAGAAATAGAATCAGAAGAAGACAAAAAATTAATTAAGGAATTATTCAAAGAAAAGTAGGAGGGAGTTTTGTGAAGGCTGTACTTAAGGTGCATAATATAAATAATCAAAGTGATGTTTCTAAAATTCAAAGAGCAATAACTTCAAATGAAGGAATCATTGCATGTGAGATATCTATTCAAAAGAAAGAAATACAAATCATATATAATGATACATGGTTAAATATAGATAAGGTGATAGAATGTATTGAAAATTTAGGATATATGATATTGTAGTATTAATTTATTTTTTATAAAATGACTTTTAAAAGATTATGAAACATGATAAAATAATTGTGGTGTAATAACCATAATTATTTAGGAGGTGTTTTTAATGGCATTCGCAATTAATGACTCTTGTGTAAGCTGTGGTGCTTGTGCTTCAGAATGTCCAGTTAATGCTATAACTCAAGGAGATACTCAATTCGTTATCGATGCAGATACTTGTATTGATTGTGGAAACTGTGCAAATGTTTGTCCAGTAGGAGCTCCAGAACAAGCATAATCTGGTGAAATAAAAGGTCGTCGTTTAGACGACCTTTTTTTATTGGGTATTTAATTTACTTTCTTTTAAAATTATTGTTATAGGAAATGAATTTGAGTCTAATGAGGAAGTATCAAATGAATATTCATCAATTTTTAGTATAGACTTCATTGAGATAATAAAGTTTTTACAACTATCTATATAAATTAAGGAATTAGGAGTTCTATAATACATAGGAATGATAATTTTAGGATTAAGTTTATTAATTAATTTAGTTGCTTTAACAAAGTTGAGAGTAAAATTACCCCCAATAGGAATAAAAAGAATGTCAATCTGTCCTAGAGAATGTAGAGTGTTATCAGAAAGTTCGTGTCCTAAATATCCTAGATTACAAATCTTTAAATCATCAAACATATATTTATATATAATATTAGGGCCTCTTTTTTGTCCTTTAATATCATCTTGAAATGAAGGTATTCCAAGAATATTGGAAAAGTTAAAGGTATATGAAGTTGCTCTATTTACCAATTGAATTTTTTTTTCATTAATTATATCATTGAGAGAATCAGAACAAAAATGGCTCAAAGTAATTACATTTGGATGTAAGTCTAATAAATTTTCTATTGGAATTGTAGTAGGTGGGTCTGTAATAATTCTCCTTCCAAGAGAATCTTGTAGTAAAAATGAACATTCACCAAACCATTTTATTAACATATAAGCCTCCTAGTATAGATTATATAAGTTATATTTTCCCTAAAGATAATAAATTTAAACATAAAGGTAATAATAAAACTTGAAAAAAATAAGAATTAATATTAATATAAAATCAAAAGGTCAAGGTAAGTCAAAAACAGGAGTTTAAGAAGGTGATATTATGGCAAGACTTTCAGATATAATTGAGAATTTTATAAAAAATATGCTTAACGAGAATGGTGGAGAACAAGTTCAAATTCAAAGAAATGAGTTGGCAGATCAATTTAGTTGTGCTCCATCACAAATTAATTATGTATTAACTACTAGATTTACATATGAGAGAGGATATGTTATAGAAAGTAGACGTGGGGGGGGCGGCTGTATTGTAATAAAGCAATTAAGCTATGATGGCTCAGAAGAGAGAAATAATCTCTTATATGATTTTATAGGAAATTCTATTACAAATAGTAATGCATTATCTTTAATTGAAAGTTTAGTAGAAGCAAATTTAATAACAATAAGAGAATCGGAATTAATGAAAATGGTTATAAATGATAGAACTTTAGCTAATACAGAAAATAGAAATAAAGTAAGAGCAGATATTTTGAAGTCTATGCTTATAGTTATCTTATCTTAAGGGGGAATGAGAAGTGCTATGTGAAAGATGTAATAAAGAAGAAGCAAAGATTCATTTAATTAAACTTATTAATGGACAAAAGACAGAAACATGGTTGTGTGAAAAATGCGCGAAAGAATTGTCAGACATACCTCTAAAGGCGTCTATTAGTGATGGAAATGGATTACCATTTCAAAATATTATAAGTGGATTTTTTGAAACATTAGATAAAAAGAAAAAAATTGAAATAGTATGTAAAAATTGTGGGTTAACCTATTCGCAATTTAAGAAGAGCGGGCAATTAGGCTGTAGTAAATGCTATGAAAGTTTTGAAGATTTTTTAATACCAAGAATAAAAAGAATTCAAGGAGATTTAGAACACATAGGAAAAATTCCTGTTAGAAAAGGAACTGAAGTTATCCAAAGGAAAAGAATTAAAAAGTTAAAGGAAGAATTGCAAAGGGCAGTTATAAAAGAAGAATATGAAAGAGCTGCTACTTTAAGAGATGAGATTAAGTCATTAGAATCCTTAAGGGGGGAAAATGAAAGTGATAAAAAATTGGATAAATAGTGAGGCAGCAGCTCAAGAAGTAGTAATAAGTAGTAAAGTTTGTATTGCCAGAAATTTTTATGAATCTTTATTTACAGATAAGATGAAAATAGAAGAGGCTAGAAATAATGTTGATAAGATATTTGAGATATTATCGAAAAGAATGGAAGATGAAGAATTTGTACTTATAAAGTTTTGGGAACATGATATTGATTGTTTAAAAGTATATCTAGAAAAGTATTTAATAAGTGAGGCATTAATAAAAAGAAGAGATAGAAGTGCAGTCATTATTAATAAAAATGAAACTTTATCAGTAATGATAAATGAAGAGGATAATTTAAGAATACAATGTATAGTAGATGGATTAGATTTAAAAAATGCATATAACTATGTAAATAAGATAGATGACTGTATTGAAGAAGTAATGCCATATGCTTTTGATGAAAATTTAGGATATTTAACTTCTTCTCCAATTAATGTTGGAACTGGGCTTAAAGCATCAGTAATGATACATTTACCTGCCTTAACAATAAGTGAAGAAATACCTAATATAACTAATGGACTTAATAAAGTTGGTATTAATATTGAGGGATTGTACTTAGAAAGTTCTAAGGCTTGGGGAAATATATATGAAATATATAACCAAATTACTTTAGGAATTAAAGAGTTAGAGATAATCAGTAATTTAGAAGGCATTGTTAATAATATAATAAACCAAGAAAAGAAGTTTAGAGAACTTGTAGATGATGAATATAAATATGAACTTGAAGATAAAATATTTAGATCATATGGGATTATGAAAAATGCTAAACTGATTAAACCCAAGGAAATTCTAGATTTACTATCTTATCTAAGACTAGGGACTGAAATGGGTTTATTAGATATAAGTAAAAAGGTATTAAACAATTTACTTATAGATACTAGAAATTCTGTTATACAAATAAGGTTACCAAAAGGTACAAGAAATGTGGAGCAAGATATTTACAGGGCAAATATAGTAAAAGAGAGATTAATTTGAGGAATATTTTGGAGGTGTATTATGCCATACGGAAAATTTACAGAAAGAGCTCAACTTGTTATATTAGGAGCTCAGAAAGAATCACAAAAATTTAAACATGGATATATAGGTACAGAGCATATACTCCTTGGCCTTATGGAAGAGGGAGGAGATGCTAAAAAGCTTTTAAGTAAATTTGGTATAGAAATAGAGTTAGTTCGTAATTTAATTGAAGATTATTTAGGTTTTGGTGAAGTATTGATGCCAAAAGGGGAATTGTTACTTACTCCAAGAACAAAAAGATTATTTGATGAGAGCTTTATAGAAGCAAAGAATTTGAATCATAAATATGTTAGTCCTGAACACTTATTACTTGCGTTAATAAAAGAGCAAGATGGAGTTGCATATACAATTTTAAGTAAGTTAGATTTGGATTTTAAAGAATTGAAAAAGGAGTTAATGGCACTTCTATCAGAAAAGGAAGTTGATCAAGTAATTGATGGAGAAGAACCAGTAGTAAAGGAAAAAAAGACTCCATTACTTAATCAATATAGCAGAGACTTGACAAAGCTTGCAGAAGAAGGTAATTTAGATCCAGTTATAGGTAGAGATTCAGAAAATCAAAGGGTTTTAGAAATATTATGTAGAAGAATAAAAAATAATCCATGTTTAATTGGAGAACCTGGAGTAGGTAAGACAGCTGTAGTTGAGGGATTAGCGCAAAGAATAGTTGATGGAAATATACCAGAGATACTAAAAAATAAAAGAGTGGTTAGCCTTGATTTAAGTGGAATGATAGCAGGTGCAAAATATAGAGGTGAATTTGAAGAGAGATTAAAAAAGGTCATGGAAGAAATAAGAAATAACAATAATGTTATTGTATTTATTGATGAGATTCATACTATAATTGGGGCAGGGGGAGCAGAAGGTGCTATAGATGCATCAAACATATTAAAGCCAGCTCTAGCAAGGGGAGAAATTCAATGTATAGGAGCTACAACAATAGAGGAATATAGAAAATATATTGAAAAAGATGCTGCTCTTGAGAGAAGATTTCAGCCTGTAAATGTTGGAGAACCAACAAAAGAAGAAACTTTAAAAATTTTAAAAGGACTAAGAGAAAAATATGAAGACCATCATAGAGTTACGATATGTGATGAAGCTTTAAATGTAGCTGTTGACATGGCAGATAAATATATAACAGATAGGTTTATGCCAGATAAAGCAATAGATCTTATGGATGAAGCAGCAGCTAAAGTTCGTATAGAAAATTTATCTGCCCCACCAGACTTAAAAGAAATCGAATTGAGCATAGATGATGTTATAAAGGAAAAAGAAGATGCAATAAGGATTCAAGACTTTGAAAAGGCAGCGGCACTTAGAGATGATGAAAAAAGATTAAAAGAAAAACTTTATAATATAAAAAATGATTGGAATACACAGAATTCAGTCAAAGCTCTGACTGTTACTGGGGAGAATATTGCAAAGGTAGTTGCAAGTTGGACTAAAATTCCAGTTGAGAAGCTTACAGAAAAAGAAAGTGATAAACTTTTAAAATTAGAAGAAATACTTCATCAAAGAGTAATTGGACAAAATGAAGCTGTTAAAGCTGTATCTAGAGCAGTTAGAAGAGCAAGAGTTGGACTTAGAGATGAAAAAAGGCCTATAGGTAGTTTTATATTTTTAGGACCAACAGGAGTTGGAAAAACAGAACTTTGTAAGGCGCTTGCTGAAGCCATGTTTGCAGATGAAAATAATATTATTAGAATTGACATGTCAGAGTATATGGAAAAACACTCTGTATCTAGGTTGATTGGAGCGCCTCCAGGATATGTAGGATATGAAGAGGGAGGACAACTAACTGAAGCAGTTAGAAGAAAGCCATATTCTGTTGTGCTATTAGATGAAATTGAAAAAGCACATTCAGATGTATTTAATATATTATTGCAAATTATGGAAGATGGAAGATTAACAGATGGAAAAGGAAAAGTTGTTAATTTTAAAAATACAATTATTATTATGACATCAAATGTTGGAGCTCATTCGATTAAGAAACAAAAAATGATGGGATTTGCTATTGATACAAATGAGGAAACAGAATATGAAAAGATGAAAGAAAATATAATTGAGGAACTTAAAAGAAGTTTTAGACCAGAATTTTTAAATAGAATAGATGATACTATTGTATTCCATAAGTTAACAAAAGAAGATATGTTATCAATAGTGGATATCATGTTAAATTCTATAAGTAAAAGAATTAAAGAAAATGGTATTAGTTTAGAATTTACTAAGTCTTGTAAGGACTTCTTATTAAAAAAAGGAACTGACTTAGAGAATGGGGCTAGGCCATTAAGAAGAGTTATAACTAAAGAAGTGGAAGATAGATTAAGTGAAGAACTTTTACGTGGAAATGTCAGTATGGGAGATAGTCTTCTAGTATCAGTAGAAGAAGATAAGCTTGCTTTTACTACAATTAAGGAAATATCAGTAGAAGGTGCTGAAGATACAGTGCATAGTTAGAATAATAAATTAAAAGTTGTTACAAATATTTTTTTGTAGCAACTTTTTTATGATAATACATTAATATAAGTGAAATAATAATTATATAAATTAAAGCATATATTATTAAAGAATAATTATTATTGATTAATAAAAATAATGTGATAAAATATAATAAAGGAGTGACATATATGAGTAAGGAAGTTAAAGATATAGATTTGGTGATTTTAGGGGGAGGACCAGCTGGACTAACAGCTGCTATATATGCTGCTAGGGCTAAGGTAAATATGATTCTTTTAGAGAATGCTTTTTTAGGAGGGCAGGTTAGAAATAGTTATCTAATAGAAAATTATCCGGGATTTAAAGAAATAGATGGAGCATCATTAGCAGATAAGATGCAGGAACAAGCAGAACAAGCAGGAGCTTTAATTGATGAGTTTGATCCAATATTAAATCTAGATTTATCTGAAGATAAAAAAATAATAGAAACTGAAAATTATATTTATAATACTAAGTCAGTTATTATAGCAACAGGTGCAACACCTAAAAAGTTACCTATTCCAAGTGAAGAAAAATTTTCAGGAAAGGGAATTCATTATTGTGCTGTTTGTGATGGGGCAATATATTCAGATAAAATTGTAGGGGTTGTAGGTGGTGGAAATGCAGCCTTAGAAGAAGCTGTGTTTTTATCAAAATTTGCAAAGAAAGTTTATATAATAAGAAGGTATGATTATTTTAGAGGTGAGAGATCTGTATTTGATGAAGCTGTAAATAATCCTAAAATAGAAATTTTGTACAATGAAGACCTTGTAGATGTTACAGGTGAAAATTTTGTTAAGAAAGCAATATTAAGAAATACTCTTACAAATGGAGAACGAGAGATAGAAATAGATGCTGTATTTGGATATATTGGAACAGAACCTAAGACTAAGGAAGTAGAAGAATACATTGATTTAACTTCAAATGGATATATTATAACAGATGAAAGTATGAAGACTAATATACCAGGTGTATTTGCAGCTGGTGATGTTAGAGATAAAGTGTATAGACAGATAACTACTGCAGTGGCAGATGGAACTATAGCAGCATTAGAGGTAGAAAAATATATAAAGTAGATTAGGAGAGCATATTATGATAAAAATTTATTCAACATCTTGGTGTCCATGGTGTGTAAAATTAAAGAAATATTTAGATATCAAAGGGGTAAAATTTCAGGAAATAAATGTTGCAGATAAACATGAAGATAGAGAGGAAGTATTTAAAGTCTCAGGACAAAGGTCTGTACCAGTTATGGAGTATAATGGAAAAGTTGTGGTTGGCTTTGATAAAGATAAAATAGATAAAATTTTAGGTTAAGATTGAGGTGAAAAAATGTTTAATAATTTATGTAGCAAAGATAAAATTTATAAAAATTTAATTGGAGGAGATTGGGTAATTGCAGATGATAGTAAGTTGATTGAAATTAATTCACCAGTTGATGGAAGCTTGGTTGGAAAAGTTGGAGCTATGAATACTGGGGAAGTTGATAAAGCTATCAGAGTCGCAAAAGAAGCACAAAGGGCTTGGAAATTGGTTCCGATAAGTGAAAAGGCAAAAGTTCTCCATAAGGTTGCAGATATTTTAGAAGATACAGTAGAAGAGTTAGCTAATATAATGATGCATGAAGTTGCAAAAGATAAAAAAAGTGCTAAGTCAGAAATTATAAGAACTGCAGATTTTATTAGATTTACTGCAGATACAGCTAAAAATATTGCAGGAGAAAGTTTGCCTGCTGAAAGTTTTCCGGGATATAAAAGAGATAAGGTATCTGTAGTAACTAGGGAACCTTTAGGAGTAGTTCTTGCTATATCTCCATTTAACTATCCTCTTAATTTGGCAGCATCTAAAATAGCTCCAGCACTTATGGCTGGGAATACAGTAGTATTAAAACCAGCAACACAAGGGAGTATTACAGCTTTACATTTAGTAAAGATATTTCAAGAGGCAGGTCTTCCAAGTGGAGCGTTAAATTCCATAACAGGTAAAGGAAGTGAAATTGGAGATTATGTTGTAACTCATCCAGAAATAAATTTTATAAACTTTACAGGAAGTACTGAAGTAGGAAAAAGAATTTCTTCTATAACTAATATGGTTCCATTACTTATGGAACTTGGAGGAAAAGATGCTGCAATTGTTTTAGAAGATGCAGATCTTGAATTAACAGCTAAAAATATAGTAGCAGGTGCATTTTCTTATTCAGGACAAAGATGCACAGCAGTTAAGAGAATTTTAGTTATAGATACAATTGCAGATAAGTTAGTTGATATTTTAAAGAGAGATATTAAAAAACTTAAGGTAGGCAACCCTCTTGAAGGTGATGCTGACGTTGTCCCTTTAATTAATGAAAAAGCAGTTGATTTTGTAGAAGGACTTATTAAGGATGCTAGAGAAAAGGGAGCAACTCTTGTGGTTGGTGGGAATAGAGAGGGAAATATAATATATCCTACACTATTTGATAATGTAACAAGAGAAATGAGATTAGCTTGGGAAGAACCATTTGGCCCCGTTTTACCAATAATAAGGGTAAAGGATAAGGATGAAGCAATAGAAATAGCCAATCAGTCAGAATATGGGCTTCAATCAGCTGTTTTTACTAATAACATAAATGAAGCTTTTTATGTTTCAGATAGATTAGAGGTAGGAACTGTTCAAGTGAATAATAAAACAGAAAGAGGGCCTGATCATTTTCCGTTTTTAGGAGTTAAAGCATCAGGATTAGGGACTCAAGGTATTAGGTATTCTATAGAAGCTATGTCAAGACCTAAGGCAGTTGTAATAAATATTAACAATTAAAAAAATAAGACTAGAGCAATAACGGCTCTAGTCTTATTTTTTTATTTATCTAATGCTGTATCAATAGCTGGTTTATCAAAACCAATAATAACAGTCCCATTTATGTCTAAAACAGGTACTCCCATTTGCTTAGATTTTTTTAGCATTTCTTCTCTTGCAGACATATCTTCGCCTACATTATATTCTTCAAATGCTATATTCTTTGATTTTAAATAATTCTTAGCCTTAACACACCAAGGACAGGAATTAGTAGTATATACTTTTATCATATTAAATACCTCCTTAATTACAATTATTATTTAATAATAGATTACTCTTTTTTTTTGACTTTTACAATATATAATATGTATATTAATAACTTTTGACATGTTATTAATAGAATTTTTTTAATGTGAATAAAAATTAATTATATTTTTTTATTATACCTTAGAAATTTAATAATATTTCTATAAATAGTAATATCATTCTTTAGTATTTGTTTGTAATTTAATTTTTATTCTATTTAATGTATATTAACTTATTGAAAGAATATATTGATATTTTAATAATTTATGGTAATATATAAGAAATTTATTTTATTATTTAATAATATTTAAATAAATTGATGTAATAACTATTAATGGTTTCAGAATTTATGTTATTATTAAAGGGAAAATAATGTTATAGTTTTCTTAGTTTTATTAGAGAAGAGGAGTATTAATGGCAAAAATTAAATCAATATTTACATGTCAACAATGTGGATATGAGTCACCAAGATGGCTTGGGAAGTGCCCTTCTTGTAATGCTTGGAATACCTTTGTTGAAGAAGTTAAAGAAAATTTAACAAGTAATAAAGCTAAGGTAACCAAAAAAATTCTTCCAGAGAATATGCCAAAAAGCATTATGGATATCAAATCTGGAAATAAAGAACGATTCAAAACAAATTTAAAAGAATTAGATAGGGTTTTAGGTGGAGGACTAGTAAAAGGATCATTGACTCTTATATCAGGAGATCCTGGTATAGGAAAATCAACATTGCTACTTCAAACTGCCAATAATATAGCAACTAGTTATGGTAAAGTATTATATGTATCAGGTGAGGAATCAGAAGAGCAAATAAAAATTAGAGGAGATAGATTAGGGGCAACATCTAACAACTTATATATAGTATCAGAAACGAATTTGGATACTATAGAAGCATATATAGATGAAGTTAAGCCTATATTTGTAATAATAGATTCTATTCAAACTATATATAAAGAAGGGGTTACATCTGCACCAGGAAGTGTCTCTCAAGTAAAAGAGTGTTCAAATCAGATTATGAGAATAGGAAAGAATAATAATATACCACTTTTTATAGTAGCTCATGTAACTAAGCAAGGAGAATTGGCAGGACCTAGGGTTTTGGAACATATGGTTGATACTGTTTTATATTTTCAAGGTGAAAGAACAGAAGAATTTAGAATACTAAGAACGATGAAGAACCGTTTTGGAACAACAAGTGAAATAGGGGTGTTTGAAATGCAACAAGAGGGACTTGTTGAGATATATGATCCTTCTAAAATGTTCTTAGAAGATACTACCTTTAATCAAGAAGGTTCTGTTGTAATAGGAATTATGGAAGGAACTAGGCCTATATTAGTAGAAATACAAGCATTAGTTACTCAAACTAATGCACCAATGCCAAGGCGAACTGCAGTAGGGATAGATAATCAAAGGTTAAGTTTAATACTTGCAGTTTTAGAGAAAAAATTAAGAGTCCCATTTTATAATCATGATGTTTATGTTAATGTGGTAGGTGGATTAAATATAGAAGGAACAACTGCAGATTTAGGTTTAGCAATAGCTTTATTATCAAGTGCTAAGAACAAGGGTGTCTCTTTGCCAAAGGTAATGATAATTGGAGAAGTAGGGTTGACAGGAGAAATACGACCTATCAATTCTGCTGATAGATTAGTAAATGAAGCTGAAAAAATGGGCTTTGAGTATGCAATTTTACCTTATAGAAATAAAGATAAAATAAAAAATGTAGGAATAAATATAATAGGGGTTAATAACTTAAGAGAAGTAATAGGAAAAGTTTTATAAGTGAGGTGGGTATATGAGGTTAGAAAAAGATTTAGAAATACAAAAGATATTGAAAATAATGTGTCCAGGAACAGCCTTAAGAGAAGGTCTTGAAAATATTTTAAAAGCTAAGACTGGAGGGTTATTGGTTTTAAGTGATAGTGAAGAGATTATGAAAATTGCTGATGGTGGTTTTTTAATAAATTCTGAATATACTGCTGCATATGTTTATGAACTAGCTAAGATGGATGGAGCAATAATTTTAAGTAAAGATTTAAAGAAAATAATCTCTGCGAATATACAGTTGTTACCAGATTCATCTATAGCAACTTTTGAAACAGGAACTAGACATAGAACAGCTCATAGAGTTGCTAAACAAACAGGAGATATTGTAGTAGCTATTTCACAAAGAAGAAACATGATAACTGTTTATAAAGGTGATATTAAGTATGTCTTGAGAGAAAGTAGTGTAATATTAGAGAAAGCAAATCAAGCAATTCAAACACTTGAGAAATATGTTACTGTATTAGAACGATTAGTTAATAACTTGAATTTATTGGAATTTCAAGACTTAACTACATTATTTGATGTTGTAACAGCTATTCAAAGAACAGAGATGGTGTTGAGAATTGTTGAAGAAATAGAAATTTACATATTAGAACTTGGAAATGAAGGTAGATTGATTTCTATGCAATTAAATGAATTAGCCAAAAATATAGAACGAGATGGAATTTTATTAATAAAAGATTACCTAGTAGATGGAATGAAGTCGAATGATGTATATAAAAATATTCAAAAATTGTCTCAAAGTGAATTATTAGATTTAGAAGCTATTGGCAGAGTGATTGGTTATGGGGGAGAGCCTTTGGTTGAAACGCTAATATCTCCAAAAGGATATAGAGTATTAAGTAAGGTTCAAAGAATACCTTCTAATGTAATAGAAAATTTAATTAGAGAATTTAAAGATCTGACAAGTATAATAGAAGCAGAAATAGATGATTTAGATAAAGTAGAAGGAATTGGAGAAGCTAGAGCAAGAACAATACGATCAGGCTTAAAAAGAATAAGTGAACAAGTTTATCTTAACAAGCAATTATAATTCTTTATTAAGGATTGTTATAAAATGAATTAAAGTAATTTTATAACAATCCTTCTTGATTATCTAAATGTAAATTTACCTAAAGTATTAATTTTATCCTGTTCCTTTATTAATATATCATATAAGCTAATGTCCAAATCATTGCAAAGTGAGGTTAAATAAAATAAATTGTTTCCCATCTCTCGTTCAATTACTTCACGACAATTATCACATAACTTACCTTCAACGTGTGTATTTAAACAATCAGATATATATTCTATGGAGTTTTCTTCTAATAAGTGTTGTTTTGCTGCATTAATTTTAATACAACCACAGTTTGTAACAGCTTTAGCAATAGCTCTATTTACTCTTGCACTGGATTCAGTATATTTTGACATTAAGTCCACAATACTTTTGTGTCTAAGTAATGATTCGTTTACTGAATTTTGAAATTCATCAAAAATTATATCCTTCATGAGTATCAACTCCTCTGTATTTTTAAAGATGTGATTGTAGCTATATTACAGTAATAAAAATACTTTACTGAAAATATACGGTTTAAGTTTTATGTCATTACTATATTATAATAAACAAGGATTTGTAAAATTCATAGGGGGTAAAAAATTAAAAAAATCTGAATTTATTAATTATTGATTTGAGACTTAAATTCAGTATGTTATAATAAAATTGGATTAAATATTATGTTAATTGATTTATTGTAAGAAAAATGTCAATAATTATATAGGGAGGTGAAGAAATGTTAAAAAAATTAACAAGAGGGATTTTTTCAATAGCTGGATTAATAACAGGTTATGTAATTGGAGCAGCTATTCTATCTGTTTCTTCAGTACAAAAATTAGGATTTTTTTCAGATTCCTATGGAGGAATTCTATTTTTAATTCTTATTTCTTTGATATTCGGTATTATTCTTTATTTGTTATCTCCAAGAATTTATACAGCTATAGCAGAACTTATTGAATATGTAGAAAAAAATATACAAAAATTGACAATAAGTGAAATACTATATGGAGCTGTAGGTGCATTAATTGCATTAATTATAACTAGTATATTATCTAAACCATTATTATCCATTCATAGAGTTCTTGGGCCATTAGCAGTTATATTGTTAAATATTATAGTGGCGATAATTGGAATGGATATTATGATTAAGAAGAAAAATGATATTAATAATATACTTTTAAATTTAAAGAAAAGTAGCACAACAAAGGAGAAAAAGTCAAAAAATACTGTTAAAGCAATTCCAAAAGTGTTAGATACATCAGTAATAATAGATGGTAGAATATTTGATATATGTGAAACTGGTTTTATAGAAGGGCCATTAGTGATTCCTAATTTTGTTTTGGATGAATTACGACATATTTCGGATTCATCAGATTCATTGAAAAGAACAAGAGGAAGAAGAGGCTTAGATATATTAAACAAGATTCAAAAAGAATTAACTATAGAGACACAAATATGGGAAGGTGATTTTCCAAAGATTGCAGAAGTTGATAGTAAACTTTTGAAACTTGCACAAAATTTAAATGGAAAAGTTATAACAAATGACTATAATTTAAATAAAGTAGCAGAAGTTCAAGGAGTACCAGTACTAAATATAAATGAATTATCAAATGCAATAAAGCCTGTAGTTATACCTGGTGAAGAAATGACCGTTGATGTAGTTAAGGATGGAAAAGAATCAAGTCAAGGAATAGCATATTTAGATGATGGTACAATGATTGTTGTTGAAAATGGTAAGAAGCTTATTGGCGAAAGAATAGATGTAATAGTTACATCAGTTCTTCAAACTGCTGCAGGAAGGATGATTTTTGCTAAACCTAAAGAAAGTTAAAGACAAGGAGAATAAAACAATGGTTTCTGCAATAATTTTAGCAGGTGGAAGAGGAAAACGAATAGGTAAAGATATAAGTAAACAATTTATTCATATAAATGGGAAACCTATTTTATATTATACAATAAAAAGATTTTTAGAGTGTAATCAAATAGATGAGATAGTGCTAGTACTTCCTAAAGATGAAATTGAGTATTGTAAAAAAGAAGTGTTGGATAAGTATTCTTTAAAAGTTAATAATATAGTAGAAGGTGGTAAGGAGAGGCAAGATTCAGTTTATAATGGATTGAAATCGTTAAAAAAAACTGATATTGTGTTGATTCATGATGGCGCAAGGCCTTTTACTTCTAAAGAGATAATTAATAAAGGGATAGAATATGCTATTAAATATGGAGCAGCAGCTTCAGGGGTTATGCCGAAAGATACAATAAAGATTAAAGGAGAAAAATCTTTCGCTAAAGAAACTCTTAATAGGGCGGAGTTAGTATCCGTACAAACTCCTCAAGTTTTTAAATTTGAGATTATAAAGGAATGTCATGAAAAGGTGAAAAAAGATAAAATTATAGTAACCGATGATACTATGGTAGTTGAAAACTATGGATATAAAGTATATCTTTATGATGGAGAATATGAAAATATAAAGATAACAACTCCAGAAGATTTACTATTAGCAGAGTATATATTAAAGCAATATTGACATTGAAATACCAAGAGGATATAATATTAATAAAATTTTTATGAGTAAAAGTTATGAGGAAGAATAGTAAGAATCACCTTTGCAGAGAGAAAGTCCTAGGCTGAAAGATTTTCAATAGATTTTGAACCTGCTTCTGAACTATAGTTAAAAACTATCGGTTTAAAACCGTTAACATTATTTAGAGAACAAATTTAGGTGGTACCGCGAGTAAAATTCGCCCTAATTAATTAGGGTGAATTTTTTTTATTGAAAAATATAATATTTAGAGAGGATGTTCTAATATGAAAATGTCAAAAATGTTAGTGTCAACATTGAGAGAAGTTCCAGCAGAGGCTGAAATAGCAAGTCATAAACTTATGTTAAGAGCTGGCCTTATGAGAAAAATGGCATCAGGAGTATATAATTATATGCCTTTAGGATTGAGGGTGTTGAAGAATATACAAGATATAGTTAGGGAAGAAATGAATAATGCAGGAGCGCAAGAATTTTTGGCATCTGCAATGTTGCCAGCAGAATTGTGGCAAGAATCAGGTAGATGGGATGCATATGGAGCAGAAATGTTCAGATTAAAAGATAGAAATAATAGAGATTTTTGTTTAGGGCCTACACATGAAGAAGTATTTACTGATATTGCTAGAAATGAAATAAAATCATATAAGCAACTACCAGTTAATTTATATCAAATACAAACAAAGTATAGAGATGAAAGAAGACCAAGATTTGGAGTTATGAGAAGCAGAGAATTTGTTATGAAGGATGCTTATAGCTTTGATAAAGATGAAGAAGGATTAGATAAATCATTTAATGATATGCATGATGCATATGTTAAAATATTTAATAGATGTGGTCTTGATGCAAAATGTGTAGAGGCAGATTCTGGTGCTATAGGTGGAGCTAATTCAGCTGAATTTATGGTTAAATCAGAAGTTGGTGAAGATGATGTTGTTTTTTGCAATCATTGTGATTATGCAGCTAACATAGAAAAAGCACCATCTACTCCAGAGGAGGCTGAAAAGGAAGTTTCTAAAGAAGTTAATAAGGTTGAAACTCCAAATACTAGAACTATTGAGGAATTAGTAAAGTTTTTTAATACAACAGAAAAGAAATTTGTAAAAACTTTAATTTTTAATGCTGATGATAAAATAGTAGCAGTTATGGTTAGAGGAGATAGAGAAGTAAATGAAGTAAAGGTTACTAATGCGCTTGGTGGTGTAATAAATCTAAATATGGCTACAGCAGAAGAGGTTTCAGGAGCAACTTCTGCAGCAGTTGGTTTTGCAGGACCAATAGGATTAAAAGTTTCAAGAATACTTGTAGATGAAGAAGTTACTAAGATGTATAATTTTATTGTAGGAGCAAACGAAACTGGGTACCATCTTGAAAATGTTAATTATGAAAGAGATTTTTCAGGTGAAATTGGAGATTATAGAAATATAACAGAAGGAGAAAAGTGTCCTGTATGTGGTAAAGAAGTAACTATTTCAAGAGGAACAGAAGTTGGTCATATATTTAAACTTGGAACTAAGTATTCTGAATCTATGAATGCTAAGTTTATAGATGAAAATGGAAAAGAAAAACCTTTTATAATGGGATGTTATGGAATAGGTATAACAAGAACAATGGCATCTGTTATTGAACAGCACAATGATGAAAACGGAATTATATGGCCATTGTCAATAGCGCCATATCATGTATCAGTAATTCCTGTTAATGTAAAAGATGAAGAGCAAATGAAAGTTGCAGAAAATATATATAATTCGTTAAAAGAATTAGGAATACAAGTAGTAATGGATGATAGAAATGAAAGAGCAGGAGTTAAATTTAAAGATACAGAGCTAATAGGAATTCCAATGAGAGTGACAGTGGGTAAGAAGGTTACTGAAGGAACAGTAGAATTTAGAGTAAGAACATGTCAGGATAATGAAATAATTAATATTGAAGATGTTTGTGAAAGAGTTAAAGTAGAATTTGAAAAAAGCAACCTAAAAATAAAATAGTTTAGGAGGGATGTTTAGTGAAAATATATAATACTCTAACCAGAAAAAAAGAAGAATTTAAGACTATAACACCTGGTGAAGTGAAGATGTATGTATGTGGGCCTACTGTATATAACTTTTTTCATATAGGCAATGGTAGAACATTTATCGTATTTGATACCATAAGAAGATATTTTGAATATAGAGGATACAAGGTAGACTTTGTGCAAAATTTTACTGATATAGATGATAAGATGATTAATAAAGCAAATGATGAGAGTACTTCAGTAAAAGAGGTTGGAGATAGGTATATTGATGAATACTACAAGGATGCAGATGCCTTAAATATAGAAAGAGCTACAGTTAATCCAAGAGCTACAGATTATATTGATGAAATAATTAAATTTGTAAGTGAATTGATTGAAAAAGGATATGCATATGAAGTTGATGGTGATGTATATTTTAATACAAAGAAGTTTGAATCATATGGAAAATTATCAGGACAAAATTTGGACGATTTACAAGCAGGAGCAAGAATAAGCGTAGATGAACGTAAAAGGGATCCGATGGATTTTGCAATCTGGAAAGCACAAAAACCAGGAGAACCAGCTTGGAAAAGTCCTTGGGGAGCAGGAAGACCAGGATGGCATATAGAATGCTCGTGTATGGCTAAAAAAATATTAGGTGATACAATAGATATTCATGCTGGTGGAATGGATTTATCTTTTCCACATCATGAAAATGAAATTGCACAAAGTGAAGCATTAACAGGGAAAACATTTGCTAATTATTGGATGCATTCTGCATATATAAATGTTGACAATAGAAAAATGTCTAAGTCTTTAAATAATTTTTTTACTGCTAGAGATGTGTTAAAAGAATATGATGCAGATGTAATTAGATTTTTCATGTTATTAGCTCACTATAGAATACAAATTAATTTTAGTAAAGACTTACTTGATTCAGCTAAGGCTTCCATAGAAAGGTTATACAATACAATTGGAATATTAGAAAATCTTTTGGAAGAAGTATATATAGAAAAGATAAGTGATGAAGAAGCAAAATATCTTGAATCTTTAGATAAGTATAGAGAAAAATATATTGAAAAGATGGATGATGATTTTAATACTGCAGATGCAATAACTGTATTATTTGAGTTATCAAAGGATATAAATACTAATGTTTCAATAGATTCATCAAAAGAATTAATAATTAAGGCTTTAGAATTAATAAGAGAATTAGGAAAGCCTTTAGGAATACTTCAAAATACGACCAAAGTAAGTATAGAAGATGAAATAGAAGAATTAATAGAACAAAGACAGCAAGCTAGGAAAGATAAGAACTTTGCATTAGCAGATAAGATTAGAGATGATTTAAAAGCTAGAGGAATTGTATTAGAAGATACCCCTCAAGGTGTAAGGTGGAAAAAAGTTTAACAAAAACATTTTAAGGGTTGCAAAGTTTTGCAACCCTTATTTAGAGGAGAATAAAATGTTAGATGATTTAAGAGTTAGAGAATTTTCAAGAGATGAGGCAAAGCAATTTAATCCACTCCAACTAGCACTGATTGGAGATGGGGTATATGAGGTTTTTATAAGAAATTATATATTATCTTCAAATACAAGTTTATCAGCGCATAAAATGCATGTAAAAGCTATAAGTTTTGTAAAGGCTAAAAGTCAATCTTTAATAATGCATGAAATAGAGGATACACTAACAGAAGAAGAAGGGTATATATTTAAAAGAGGTAGAAATGCAAAATCAGCTACAGTACCTAAGAATGCTAATGTTAGAGATTATAGAGTTGCAACGGGATTTGAAGCTTTAATAGGTTACCTATATTTAATTGGAGATAGTGATAGATTAAAATTTATATTAGAAAAGAGTATAAGTATAGATATATAGCATGGTAGGAGGTACTTTTGTGGATAAGAAAGTAAAGGAAAAACATATAAGAGGAAATCTTAAAAAAAGAGATGATCGAGAAGAAAGAGAAGATTTAATTATTGGAAGAAATGCAGTTATGGAAGTTGTCAAAGGAAATAGAACTATAGAGTGTATTTATGTATACAAAGGTTCTATGGAAGGATCAATCAATACAATACTTAAAATAGCAAAAGAGAAGAAGCTAGTAATTAAAGAGGTTGATAGAAAAAAGTTGGATTTAATGAGTGATGGAGCTGTTCATCAAGGTGTTATTGCAAGAGTAACTTCATATGAGTATTGTGAAGTTAATGATATATTAGAATATGCAAAGAAAAAAGGAGAAGCACCATTTATAGTGATTTTAGATGAAATTGAAGATCCTCATAATCTAGGATCGATAATAAGAACTGCAGAGTTATGTGGAGTTCATGGAATAATAATTCCAAAGAGAAGGAATGTAGGTGTTACAGCAACAGTATATAAGTCATCTGTTGGGGCTATAGAACATGTAAAGGTGTCAAAGGTTACTAATATTAATGCGGCTATTGAAGAGCTTAAAGAAAGCGGTATATGGGTGTATGGAGCGGATATAACTGGAGAAGAATATAGTTATGAAGTAGACTTTTCAGGCCCTTGTGCAATTATCATAGGAAGTGAAGGAAGAGGTATTTCGAAATTAACTTTGAAAAAGTGTGACAAACTAATTAAAATACCTATGGTGGGCAAGATTAACTCTTTAAATGCATCTGTTGCTGGTGGTATAATTATGTATGAAATACTAAAGGGAAGATTGAAGTAAATTCAAAAGGGGGACTCCATGAAGATATTTTTTATAGATGGATATAATGTCTTAAATAGTTGGCCTAATCTAAAAGAAGGAAAAAATGATAGCTTTGATGGGCGAAGGTTAAAATTGATTAATATATTGCATAATTATGGATCGTATAATGACTCAAAAATTATAGTGGTATTTGATGGGCATAAGGTTGCAGGAAATATTGAAAATAAGGAAAATGTAAATAAAAATCTATCTATAATCTTTACAAAGGATGGAGAAACGGCAGATAGTTATATAGAGAGAGAGGTCCATAATTTAGGTAGAAGATATGAGGTTTATGTTGTTACTTCAGATTGGTTAGAACAACAAACTATATTTCAAAGAGGTGCTGTTAGGATTGCATCCTTAGAATTTTATAATGAAGTTATGTCTACAGAACATAGAATAAGGAAACGAACATCAAAGGATGGGATATTAAACAAAAATCATTTGCAAGACAATTTAGATGGGGATATAGTACAAAAGCTTGAAAAAATTCGTAGAAGCAAGTGAATAGTTGAAATAGTTTGACTTGAGAGATTTAGGTAGAGTATAATTTAGATTGTAATTGACATAGTTCGGAGGGGGAGCAGTGTACGATAAGAGATATTCAATGGGTAATTATTCGGAATTTGAAGAAAAATTAGATGAAGAAATTGTATTGGAAGCTAAAGATGGGAATGCTAGAGCTCAAGAATATCTTATTACAAAGTATGAGAATTTTGTTAAAGCAAAGGCTAAATCTTACTTCTTAATAGGTGCAGATAAAGAGGATATATATCAAGAAGGAATGATAGGGTTATATAAGGCTATAAGAGACTTTAAACCTGATAAACTTACATCGTTTAGGGCTTTTGCTGAGCTATGTGTGACAAGACAAATTATTACAGCTATCAAAACTGCAACTAGGCAAAAACACATACCTTTAAATACATATGTTTCACTTAACAAACCTATATATGAAGAAGAGTCTGAAAGAACCTTATTAGATGTGCTTGCTGGATTTAAAATAACTAATCCTGAAGAGTTAATAATAAGTCAAGAACAGATGGAGCATATAGAAAGTGAAATTGCCAAGGTGTTATCAGAACTAGAACTAGAAGTGCTTACGTCCTATTTAGATGGGAAGTCATATCAAGAAATTGCATGTGATTTGGATAGACATGCAAAATCTATAGATAATGCATTGCAAAGAGTTAAAAGAAAATTGGAGAAATGCTTAGATTTAAAGTAGTATTTTTTATTGACAAATAAAATGATTGATAGTAAACTTTATAATTGGTATATTGAGAAAAAATTAATATACGAGTGCTCACGTAGCTCAGTCGGTAGAGCGTCGCCTTGGTAAGGCGGAGGTCGTCGGTTCAATCCCGATCGTGAGCTCCAAAATTTAAACAAAACGCTAGGCAAAGTTTATCAACAAATAGAAGGAGGAATTTTACAATGGCAAAGGAAAAATTCGAAAGAAGTAAACCACACGTAAATATTGGAACAATTGGTCACGTAGACCACGGTAAGACAACATTAACAGCAGCTATTACAACAGTATTAGCAAAGAAAGGGTATGCTGAAGCATTTGATTATGCATCAATAGATAAAGCACCAGAAGAGAAAGAAAGAGGAATTACAATCAACACAGCACATGTTGAATATCAAACAGATAACAGACACTATGCGCACGTTGACTGTCCAGGACATGCTGACTATGTTAAGAACATGATTACAGGAGCAGCACAAATGGATGGAGCAATCCTAGTATGTTCAGCAGCAGATGGACCAATGCCTCAAACAAGAGAACATATACTACTAGCATCAAGAGTTGGTGTTGACTATATCGTAGTATTCTTAAACAAAGCAGATATGGTAGATGATCCAGAATTATTAGAATTAGTAGAAATGGAAGTTAGAGAATTATTAAGCGAATACAACTTCCCAGGAGATGATATTCCGGTAGTAACAGGATCAGCATTAAAAGCATTAGAAAACCCAACAGATGAAGAAGCAACAAAATGTATAATGGAACTAATGGATGCAGTAGATAGCTATATCCCAACTCCAGAAAGAGCAACAGATAAGCCTTTCTTAATGCCAATCGAAGATGTATTCACTATCACAGGTAGAGGAACAGTTGCGACTGGAAGAGTAGAAAGAGGAATTCTTCACGTAGGAGACGAAGTAGAAATCGTAGGATTAAGTGAAGAAAAGAAGAAGGTAGTAGTAACAGGAATAGAAATGTTCAGAAAGTTACTAGATGATGCTCAAGCAGGGGATAACATAGGAGCATTATTAAGAGGTGTACAAAGAACTGATATTGAAAGAGGTCAAGTAATCTCTAAGCCAGGATCAGTACACCCACATAGCAAGTTCGTAGGTCAAGTATACGTACTTAAAAAAGAAGAAGGTGGAAGACATACACCATTCTTTGATGGATATAGACCACAATTCTATTTCAGAACAACAGACGTAACAGGATCAATTAAGTTACCAGAAGGAATGGAAATGGTAATGCCAGGAGATCACATAGATATGAATGTTGAATTAATAACTCAAGTAGCAATGGATGAAGGATTAAGATTTGCTATAAGAGAAGGTGGAAGAACAGTAGGATCAGGTGTTGTTACTAGCATAGTGGAATAATTTACTTGATTTTTAAGGACTGGGTATTGATGCCTAGTCCTTTGAAAAGAGACAACATATTGACAGTATGTGACTTTTATGTTAATGTGGAAAAGTAACTCACAATTACGTAATTAGTTGAAGTGTTAAGAGTATTGTCTCTTAAATATATATGAATAACTGGAGGTGCAGACCCGTGAGAGTAAAGATAACTTTAGCATGCACAGAGTGTAAACAAAGAAATTATAACTCAATGAAGAATAAAAAGAACAACCCAGACAGAATGGAAATGCAGAAGTATTGTAAATTTTGTAAGAAGCACACTCTTCATAGAGAAACAAAATAATTGGCGATTGAGTAGAGACACAGACTTACTAAATTTAAGGATGTGAGAGAAATGGCTGTAAACAGTAGTGCAAAAATTGAGAGTAACGCTAAAAAAGGCGGAATATTGAAATTTTTTAGAGAAATGAAGGCAGAAGTGAAAAGAATAACTTGGCCTACTAACAAAGAAACCAAAAAAGCATTTATTGCTGTTGCTGTAGTCTCCATAATTTATATAATTATGGTTGGCGGATTCGATTATATTTTTCAAAACCTCTTTGAAGTGATTTTGAAACTTAAGTAAGGGAGGTTTAGGTGGAATTTCACCAGACAAATATGAGTGAAAGAGCAAGATGGTATGTAGTACATACATATTCAGGATATGAAAACAAAGTTAAGGCTAGTATTGAGAAGATTGTAGAAAATAGAAATCTTCAAGATTTATTGTTAGATCTTCAAGTTCCTATGGAAGAAGTAATTGAAGAAAAAGATGGTAAACAAAAAGTCACTTTAAAGAAAAAATTTCCAGGATATGTGTTGGTTAAAATGTTTATGTCAGACGAATCTTGGTATGTTGTAAGAAATACTAGAGGAGTGACAGGGTTTGTTGGGCCTGGATCTAAGCCGGTTCCTCTTACCGATGAAGAGATTGAATCTATGGGGGTTGTAGAACTTCCTGAAGATGTAGACTTAGAGGTAGGGGAAAGCGTTAGAGTGATTTCGGGACCTTTAAGGGAGTTTGTTGCAATAGTGCAAGAGATTAACCTTGAAAAACGTAAAATTAAGGCGTCAGTGGATATGTTCGGTAGAGAAACTCTAGCTGAACTAGACTTTAATCAAGTTGATAAATTAGTTTAATAATTATATTATATAACTGGTTTTTAATTAAGTGGGAGGACTTTAAAGTCCGTAATCACCACAGTATAGGAGGAATAACAATGGCTAAGAAAGTAACTGGAATGATCAAACTTCAACTTGCTGCGGGTAAAGCAACACCAGCACCACCAGTTGGACCAGCATTGGGTCAACATGGGGTGAACATAATGGGATTCTGTAAGGAGTTTAATGCTAAGACTGCAAATCAAGCGGGATTAATAATACCGGTAGTAATTACAGTATACCAAGATAGATCTTTTAGTTTCATATTAAAGACTCCTCCAGCTGCAGTTCTAATCAAGAAGGAATTAGGATTAGAAAGTGGTTCAGGAGTGCCTAACAGAACTAAAGTTGGTAAGTTAACTAAGGATCAAGTTAAGAAGATCGCAGAATTAAAAATGCCAGACTTAAATGCTGCAACAATTGAAACTGCTATGAGCATGATCGAAGGAACAGCAAGAAGTATGGGCGTAACTATTGAAGAGTAATTCATAAAATCGTGGGAGGTCAAGACCGTTATTACCACAAAGGAGGCTTATTAATGGGAAAGAAATATGTTGAAAGTGCAAAGTTAATAGATAAGAATACTTTATACAATCCAGCAGAAGCTTTAGAATTAAGTGTAAAGACTGCAAAAGCTAATTTTGATGAAACTATCGAACTACATGTAAGACTTGGGGTAGATCCAAGGCATGCAGATCAACAAGTTAGAGGAGCTGTTGTTTTACCAAATGGAACAGGTAAGACTGTAAGAGTATTAGTATTCGCTAAAGGTGATAAAGCTAAAGAAGCGGAAGCTGCAGGAGCAGATTATGTTGGAGCTGAAGATTTGGTTCAAAAGATTCAGTCAGAAAACTGGTTTGACTTTGATGTAGTTGTTGCAACTCCAGATATGATGGGTGTTGTTGGTAGAATCGGTAGAGTTTTAGGACCTAAAGGTTTAATGCCAAATCCAAAGTCAGGTACAGTAACGTTTGATGTTGCTAAAGCTATAGCAGAAATTAAAGCTGGTAAAGTTGAATATAGAGTGGATAAAACTTCTATAGTTCACTGCCCAATTGGTAAAAAATCATTTGGTTCAGAAAAGCTAAAAGAAAACTTTCATGCATTAATGGAAGCTTTAATAAAAGCAAAACCAGCTGCTGCTAAAGGACAATATGTTAAATCGGTAACTGTTTCAAGCACAATGGGGCCTGGAGCAAAAATTAATCCAACAAAAGTTTTAGATTAATATTGACTTGTGTAAAGTAAAGTGATATAATTTAATTCGTTGTTAAAAAGAATAATAATTCCGTAGACAGTAGGTGCATAAAAGCGTAACGTATAACAACCTACCGAGGTAGCGTATAATGATTATTATAGGTCTTCCTTTGTCTACGGGAAGACCTTTATTAATATATAAAGCAGTTAAAAACTGTGAGGAGGTGGACACACAGTAATGAACAAGAACAGACAAATTAAAGAAGCAAAAGTTGCTGAAATTAAGGGAAAGTTAGAAAAGGCTCAAGCTGTTATTCTTGCGGACTATCAAGGACTTACTGTTGAAGAAGATACTCAATTAAGAAAGTCTTTAAGAGAAAATGGTGTAGAATATAAGGTGTATAAAAACACTTTGGTTACATTAGCAGCAAATGAATTGGGAATTAATGGTTTGGAAACATATTTAGAAGGGCCAGTGGCTATAGCTTTTGGATATGAAGATGCTACAGCTGCAGCAAGACTTCTTAATGATTTTGCAAAAGATCACAAGAAACTTGAATTGAAAGCTGGTATTGTTGAAGGTGAAGTCTATGATACAGATAAGGTTGTACAACTTGCTTCAATACCATCAAAAGAAGTTCTTATTGCGAAACTTCTTGGAAGTATCAAGGCTCCATTATCAAACCTTGCATACTTATTAAGTGCAATAAAAGATCAAAAAGAAGCTGAATAAGCTAAAAAATAAAATGATTGTTAAGTAAATTTGGAGGTGCAATTAAAATGACAAGAGAAGATATCATTCAAGCTATAAAAGAAATGAGCGTTTTAGAATTAAATGAATTAGTAAAAGCTTGCGAAGAGGAATTTGGAGTAAGTGCTGCTGCTCCTGTAGCAGTTGCAGGTGGTGCAGTTGCAGGTGGTGCAGCTGAGGAAAAGACAGAATTTGATGTAGTATTAACTAGTGCTGGTGCTAGCAAAATTAAGGTTATTAAAGTTGTTAGAGAATTAACTGGTTTAGGATTAAAGGAAGCTAAGGAAATAGTTGATGGAGCTCCTAAGACATTAAAAGAAGCTGTTGCTAAGGAAGAAGCTGAAGATATTAAAGCTAAATTAGCAGAAGTTGGAGCAGAAGTAGAAGTTAAGTAATATTTTTACTTATAACATAAAAAGGTGCTAATATAGCACCTTTTTTATTGCCTATTTAGAAGTCTATGGGAAAATTAAAAAACGGATTTTTTTTCTTAAAAATATTGACAATGTTTTTATGTTGTGTTACCATATTTCAATGTACTGTTCAATATGGATAAGTATATAAAAATGGAAAAAGAAGTATAACTAATGAAATAGTTGGTTATACTAAAATGATGATGCTCTCCGAAAGCACAAGTCCTTAGGGATAGTGTGTTTTTGGTTATTTTAGTTTATACAAGGGGTGAAAAATCATGGTACATCCTGTCCAAGTTGGAAAAAGAACAAGAATGAGTTTTGCTAAAGTTAAAGATGTAACTGAAATGCCAAACTTAATTGAAGTGCAATTGGATTCTTATGAATGGTTTTTAAGGGAAGGACTTCATGAAGTTTTTGATGATGTAAATCCTATAAGCAATTTCACAGGAAATCTAATGCTAGAATTTATTGACTATAAGCTTGATATGGAAAATATTAAGTATTCAGTTGAAGAGTGTAAAGAGCGTGATGCTACTTATGCTGCACCATTAAAGGTTTCTGTAAGATTACAGAATGAAGAAACGGGAGAAATAAAGGAACAAGAAGTATTTATGGGAGATTTCCCATTGATGACTGAACAAGGAACTTTTGTTATTAATGGAGCTGAAAGAGTTATAGTAAGCCAATTAGTAAGATCTCCAGGAGTATATTATAGTAGTAGTAGAGATAAAAGTGGTAAAAAGTTGTTTTCAGCAACAGTAATACCAAATAGAGGAGCCTGGTTGGAGTATGAAACAGATTCTAACGATATTATATATGTTAGAATTGATAAGACAAGAAAGCTTCCGATAACTATACTTGCAAGAGCTATGGGATTTGGAAATGATCAAGAGTTGCTTGACTACTTTGGTGAAGATGAGAGATTTAAAGCTACAATAGAAAAGGATAATACAAAGACTAAAGAAGAAGCACTATTAGAAATATATAAAAGATTAAGACCAGGGGAACCACCAACGGTTGATAGCGCTATATCTTTGATTGATTCATTATTCTTTGATGCAAAAAGATATGATTTATCAAGAGTAGGAAGATACAAATTTAATAAGAAACTTGCTTTAAACTTAAGAATAGCAAATCAAATTGCAGCAAGTGATATAATAAACCCTTCTACTGGGGAAATCTTGGTAGAAAAAGGTGGAAAAATTAGTAGGTTAGTAGCGGAAAAAATTCAAAATGCTGGTATTAATACAGTTGATATTTTAGTTGAAGATAAAGTTCTAAAAGTAATAGGAAATCATTTTGTAGATATACATAAGTATATTAACTTTGATATTTCTGATTTACACATAAAAGAACTAGTTCATTATCCTACATTAAAAGAAATACTTGATAACTTTACTGATGAAGATACAATCAAGGAAGAGATAAAGAAGAATATAACAAGGTTGATACCTAAACATATAATCAAAGAAGATATATTTGCAACTATATCATATGAAATAGGTCTTGTGTATGATATTGGGTATGTTGATGATATTGACCATTTAGGAAATAGAAGATTAAGGTCAGTTGGAGAGTTACTTCAAAATCAATTCAGAATAGGTTTATCTAGAATGGAAAGAGTAGTTAAAGAAAGAATGACTATTCAAGATCAAGAATCAATCACTCCACAGATGTTAATAAATATAAGACCAGTAGCAGCTGCTATTAAAGAATTTTTTGGGAGCTCACAATTATCACAATTCATGGATCAGACTAATCCGCTTTCAGAGTTAACACACAAGAGAAGATTATCTGCTCTAGGGCCAGGAGGATTATCTAGAGAAAGAGCTGGTTTTGAAGTTAGAGATGTTCACCATTCACATTATGGTAGAATGTGTCCGATAGAGACACCAGAAGGACCAAATATAGGACTAATTAATTCGTTGGCAACTTATGCAAAGGTTAATGAATATGGTTTTATGGAAACTCCATATAGAGTTGTTGATAAGGAAAATATGAGAGTTACTTCGAAAATAAGATATTTTACAGCTGATGAAGAAGATCAATTTTTAGTGGCTCAAGCAAAGGAACCAATAGATGAAAATGGTCACTTTGTAGATAGTAAGATTACTGTTAGGAATAAGGAAGAATTTTTTGTTGTTCCGGCACAAGATGTTGATCTAATGGATGTATCTCCAAGACAAATTGTATCTGTAGCAACAGCAATGATACCATTCTTAGAAAATGATGATGCGTCAAGAGCTCTTATGGGATCTAACATGCAGCGTCAAGCGGTGCCGTTGTTAAAGCCTCAAGCGCCAATTGTTGGTACTGGAATTGAATTTAAAGCTGCTGTTGATTCAGGAGTTCTTCCGAAAGCTAAAAATGCTGGGGTAGTTTGTTATGTTTCAGGTAATGAAGTAAGAGTCAAGAGGGATTCAGATGGAGGAGTAGATACGTATAGACTTCGTAAGTTTAAGAGAAGTAACTCAGGTACATCTATAAATCAAAGACCAATAGTAAGTAGTGGGGAAATAGTATTTAAGAATCAAGTGCTAGCAGATGGACCTTCAACTGACTTAGGTGAAATCGCATTAGGTAAAAATATAAGAATGGGATTCATTACTTGGGAAGGTTATAACTATGAGGATGCTATGCTTATATCAGAAGAGCTGGTAAGAGAAGATGTATTTACATCAATTCATATTGAAGAATATGAATCAGAGGCTAGAGATACAAAACTTGGACCAGAAGAAATTACAAGAGATATACCAAATGTTAGTGAAGATGCACTAAAAGATATTGATGATAGAGGAATAATTAGAATAGGTGCTGAAGTTAGGTCTGGAGATATACTAGTTGGTAAGGTAACTCCAAAGGGGGAAACAGAACTAACAGCTGAAGAAAGACTCTTAAGAGCGATTTTTGGTGAAAAAGCAAGAGAAGTAAGAGATACTTCACTAAGAGTTCCACATGGAGAAGCTGGGATAATAGTAGATATTAAAGTATTTACTAGAGAAAATGGAGATGACTTAAATCCAGGAGTAAATGAGCTTGTAAGATGTTATATTGCTCAAAAGAGAAAGATATCAGTTGGAGATAAGATGGCTGGGCGTCATGGTAATAAGGGTGTTATTTCAAGAGTTCTTCCTGAAGAAGATATGCCTTTCTTACCGGATGGTAGACCACTACAAATATGTTTAAATCCACTAGGGGTTCCTTCTCGTATGAATATTGGGCAGGTTCTTGAAGTTCACTTAGGATGGGCTGCAAGTCAATTAGGATGGCATATTGCAACTCCAGTATTTGATGGAGCAACTGAAAAAGATATAGAAGAATGTCTTGAAAAGGCAGGTTATAATGCTCACGGAAAAACAGTTTTATACGATGGTAGAACTGGAGATGCATTTGATAATGAAGTAACTGTTGGTATAATGTATATTTTAAAGCTAGCTCACTTGGTTGATGATAAGATTCATGCCAGATCAACAGGACCTTATTCATTGGTTACACAACAACCACTAGGAGGTAAAGCTCAGTTTGGTGGTCAAAGATTTGGGGAAATGGAAGTTTGGGCATTGGAAGCATATGGTGCAGCTCATACACTCCAAGAAATATTAACAGTTAAATCAGATGATGTTGTTGGTAGAGTTAAAACTTATGAAGCAATAGTTAAAGGTGAAAATATTCCTGAACCAGGAGTACCAGAATCATTTAAAGTTCTTATTAAAGAGCTTCAAGCATTATGCTTAGATGTAAGGGTTTTAAATGAAAATCACCAGGAAGTTCAGTTAAAGGAATTTTCAGAAGATGATTCTGAAGAATTAGAAGTTAATATAGAGGGTACAGAAGAACTTGCGAATGAACAAATTGTGGATGCTGATGATAGTTACACAATAGAGGATGAAGTTGATCCAGATTCAGAAGATGATTTGGAAAGTTTTGAATTAGATGGATTACAAGAAGATTTGGTACTTGATGATTTTAATGACGAACACTAATTTTGAAGGGAGGATATACCCTTGTTTGAATTAAATAATTTTGATGCAATGCAAATTGGGTTGGCTTCTCCAGGGCAAGTTAGACAATGGTCTAGAGGAGAAGTAAAGAAGCCGGAAACAATTAACTACAGAACCTTAAAACCTGAAAGAGATGGTTTGTTCTGTGAAAGAATATTTGGACCTATGAAAGACTGGGAATGTCACTGTGGTAAGTACAAAAGAGTAAGATATAAGGGTATCGTCTGCGACAGATGTGGCGTAGAAGTTACTAAAGCTAAAGTAAGAAGAGAGAGAATGGGGCATATAGAACTTGCAGCTCCTGTGTCTCACATATGGTATTTCAAAGGAATTCCATCAAGAATGGGATTGATTCTTGATATGTCACCAAGAGCGTTAGAGAAAATTTTATACTTTGCTTCATATGTGGTAATTGATCCAAAAGAAACACCACTTTTAAAGAAACAACTTCTTAATGAAAAAGAATTTAGAGAAGCTGCTGATAAATATGGAGAAGAGAGTTTTGTAGCTGGAATGGGTGCAGAAGCTGTAAAACAACTTTTAGGAGAAATTGATTTAGAAGCACAATCAATAGAACTTAAAGAAGATTTAAAGCAAAGCACTGGGCAAAAGAAAATTAGAATAATAAGAAGACTTGAGGTTATTGAATCGTTTAAGAAATCAGGAAATAATCCGGAGTGGATGATTATTGATGTTATTCCAGTTATTCCACCAGATTTAAGACCAATGGTTCAATTAGATGGTGGTAGATTTGCCACATCAGATCTTAATGATCTATATAGAAGAGTTATAAATAGAAATAATAGATTAAAGAAGCTATTAGATTTAGGTGCACCAGATATTATTGTTAGAAATGAAAAAAGAATGCTTCAAGAAGCAGTTGATGCACTTATAGATAATGGTAGAAGAGGAAGGGCTGTAACAGGACCTGGAAACAGAGCTCTGAAGTCTCTATCTGATATGCTTAAAGGTAAGCAAGGTAGATTTAGACAAAATTTACTTGGAAAAAGAGTTGACTATTCAGGAAGATCAGTTATAGTTGTTGGACCTGAACTTAAAATGTATCAATGTGGGCTCCCAAAAGAAATGGCTATTGAGTTATTTAAACCTTTTGTAATGAAGAAGTTAGTTGAGGATGGGGTAGCTCATAACATTAAGAGTGCCAAGAGAATGGTTGAAAGATTGATGCCAGCAGTATGGGATGTTCTTGAAGAAGTAATAGCAGACCATCCAGTGTTACTTAACCGTGCTCCTACTCTTCATAGATTGGGAATTCAGGCGTTCCAACCAGTATTGGTTGAAGGTAGAGCTATAAAGTTACATCCATTAGTGTGTACTGCATATAATGCTGACTTTGATGGAGATCAAATGGCTGTACATTTGCCATTATCAGTAGAAGCGCAAGCAGAAGCAAGATTTTTAATGCTTGCAGCAGGAAATATATTGAAGCCATCTGATGGTAAACCAGTTTGTGTACCTACTCAAGATATGGTATTGGGGTCTTACTATTTAACAATGGATAAAGAGAATGGAGAAGGTGCAGGAAAGCATTTTTATTGTAAAGAAGAAGCAATAATGGCTTATGAACTTAAAAAGATTGATATTCATTCAGAAATATTCGTTAGAGTGTCTAAGATTGTAGATGGTGTTAAAAAGTCAGGAATAATTAAGACAACTGTTGGTAAAATAATATTTAATGAATCAATACCTCAAGATTTAGGATTTGTTGATAGAAGTAATTCTAATGATGAGTTTAATTTAGAAGTTGATTTCCTAGTTACTAAGAAAACATTAGGTAAAATTATAGATAAATGTTATCTAAAGCATGGACCAACTAATACATCAATAATGCTTGATAAAATTAAAGCGTTAGGTTATCATTATTCATCAGTTGGAGCTGTTACTGTTGCTGCATCAGATATGATAGTTCCTCAAGCTAAGTATGACTTGCTAAAAGAAGCAGATGAAACAGTTGATAAGATTGAAAAGATGTATAAAAGAGGATTTATATCAGATGATGAAAGATATGAAAGAGTTATTGAAAAATGGACTAAAACAACAGAAGATGTTGCAGATGCATTGATGGAAAGTTTGGATAAGTTCAATCCTATATACATGATGGCAGATTCAGGAGCCAGGGGTTCTAAGTCTCAAATTAAGCAATTAGCAGGTATGAGAGGACTTATGGCCAGTCCGTCAGGGAAGATTATTGAGTTGCCTATTAGAGCATCATTTAGAGAAGGGTTAGATGTATCAGAATACTTCTTATCTACTCATGGTGCGAGAAAAGGTAATGCTGATACAGCCTTGAAAACAGCAGATTCAGGATATTTAACAAGAAGACTTGTAGATGTTTCTCAAGATGTTATTGTTAGAGAAGAAGATTGTGGTACTAAAGAAGGAATGTATGTATCAGAAATTAAAGAAGGTAATGAGGTAATTGAAGGTCTTGAAGAAAGATTAACTGGTAGATATTTAGCAGAAGATGTTAAGGATGATAAAACAGGACAATTAATTGCAGAAAATGATAGTTATGTTGATGCGGATATGGCAAAAGTTATTGCATCTACTGGAATTAAGAGAGTTAAAATTAGATCAGTGTTTACATGTAGCTGTAAAACAGGCGTATGTGCAAAGTGTTATGGAATGAATATGGCTACAGCAAAGCAAATTAATATAGGTGAAGCTGTTGGAATAATTGCAGCACAATCTATTGGTGAACCAGGAACACAACTTACAATGAGAACATTCCATACTGGAGGGGTTGCTGGGGCTGATATAACTCAAGGTCTTCCAAGAGTTGAAGAACTTTTTGAGGCAAGAAAACCAAAGGGGCTTGCAATTGTAAGTGAAATTAATGGAACAGTAAGAGTTGAAGAAACTAAGAAGAAGAGAACTGTACACATAATGGATGCTGATGGTGAAGAAAAAAGTTATGATATACCATTTGGTTCAAGACTTAAGGTTAGTAATGATGATGTAATTGAAGCTGGAGATGAAATTACAGAAGGTTCTGTTAATCCACATGATATAGCAAGTATTAAAGGGATTGATGGAGCAAGAAGATATCTTCTTTCAGAAGTTCAAAAAGTTTATAGACTTCAAGGTGTTGATATTAATGATAAACATCTAGAAGTTGTTGTTAGACAAATGACTAGAAAAATTAAAGTTTCCGATTCTGGTGATACAGAACTTTTACCAGGAACTATGATAGATATATTTGACTTTGAAGAAGCTAATTCAAAAGTTAGAGAATTCGGAGGAGAACAAGCAATTGGAGAACAAGCGTTATTAGGAATAACTAAAGCGGCGTTAGCAACAGATAGTTTCTTATCAGCAGCTTCATTCCAAGAAACAACAAGAGTTCTTACAGAAGCTGCAATTAAAGGGAAGATAGATCCATTAGTAGGATTGAAAGAAAATGTTATTATTGGTAAGTTGATTCCAGCAGGTACAGGTATGATGAGATATAGATCTGCGAAACTTGATGTTAAAGGTAATAACGAAGAAGAAGAGTATATAAATACGATAGAATAGTATAATGCAATTTTATTGACATGTGTATGCTTAAATGATAAAATACCAATTGTGTGATTTTTAAAGCTACACTACAGTATGATTGTCTACATGACTCGATGAAGACAAAGTCTATTTCTTTGTCTTCATGGGTTTGATATAAGGAGGGATCCCATGTTAGACAGACTTGTAGGGAAAAAGGTAATAGGTATAAAACAGTGTTCAAAGTTCATAAATAGTGGAGAAGGACATATTTTATATATAGCAAAAGATGTAGATGAAAATTTAATCGCACCCTTAATAGTTTTGGCTACAAATAAAAATATCAAAGTTGAGTATGTTGATACTATGAAGGAATTGGGCAAATTATGTGGAATTGAAGTTAAATCTTCAGCCGCATTAATGCTATAAAATAGTTTTATCTTTTTATATTTAAAATAGATAAATAAAAATTCAGGAGGTGAAGAAATGCCAACTATAAGCCAATTAGTAAGAAAAGGAAGAAAAGTAGTTACAACTACTTCAACTGCGCCAGCACTTAAAGAGTGCCCTCAAAAGAGAGGTGTTTGTACTGTAGTTAAGACTACTACTCCAAAGAAGCCTAACTCAGCGTTAAGAAAAATTGCTAGGGTAAGACTAACAAATGGATATGAAGTTACTGCATACATTGGTGGTGTAGGACATAACTTACAAGAACATAGTGTTGTTCTTATAAGGGGTGGTAGAGTTAAGGACCTTCCTGGTGTTAGATACCATATCGTAAGAGGTGCATTAGACTGCGCTGGAGTAGCTAACAGAATGCAAGGAAGATCAAAGTATGGAGCTAAGAGACCAAAGGCAAAATAGTCTCTTAACCAAAGTTAGTGCTTATCTTCAGCGTTTACATAGATTTTAAGTTGAGTTTATATAGATGAAGAAGTTAGCACTTTGCGGTATGAAAGTAATACCGAGTACCGATGAACTTAAATTATCATGTTAAGGAGGGAAGAAAAGTGCCAAGAAAAGGACATATAGCAAAAAGAGATGTATTACCAGATCCAATGTACAACTCAAAGGTTGTTACAAAGCTTATAAACAGCATAATGGAAGATGGTAAAAGAGGAGTAGCACAAAAAATATGCTACGCAGCTTTTGAAACAATGGCTGAGAAAACTGGTAAGGATGCATTAGAAGTGTTTGAAGAAGCAATGAATAATGTAATGCCTTTACTAGAAGTTAAGGCTAGAAGAATAGGTGGAGCTACATATCAAGTTCCAATAGAAGTTAGAGCTGAAAGAAGACAGACTTTAGGTATCAGATGGATGTTAGCAGCAGCTAGAAAAAGAGGCGAAAAGCTTATGAGTGAAAGATTAGCTGGAGAATTATTAGATGCATCTAATAATACAGGAGCAGCTGTTAAGAAGAGAGAAGATACTCATAAGATGGCTGAAGCAAATAAGGCTTTTGCTCATTACAGATACTAATAAAAAACTGTTTTGGTTCTTTTACCAAAACAGTTTTCTCGAATTTAATAATAACTCATTGAGAGGAGGACTAGTAAATGGCTAGAAAATATCCGTTAGACAAATTTCGAAATTTTGGTATAATGGCACATATTGATGCTGGAAAAACTACTACTACTGAACGTATTTTATTTTATACAGGAAGAAGTCATAAAATAGGAGAAGTTCATGAAGGTGCTGCTACAATGGACTGGATGGTTCAAGAACAAGAAAGAGGTATAACAATTACTTCTGCGGCAACTACTTGTTTCTGGGAAGGACATGAATTAAATATTATTGATACTCCAGGACACGTAGACTTTACAGTTGAGGTTGAAAGATCTCTAAGAGTACTTGATGGAGCTGTTACAGTTTTAGATGCAAAAAGTGGAGTTGAACCACAAACTGAAACTGTATGGAGACAGGCAGATAAGTATGGAGTACCAAGAATGATCTATGTTAATAAGATGGATGCAACTGGTGCTGATTTCTTTAGATGTGTAAACACTGTAAGAGATAGATTAAAAGCTAATGCGGTTCCAATACAAATTCCAGTAGGAGCTGAAGATAAATTTAAGGGAATGGTAGACCTTATAGATAATAAGGCAATACTATTCTATGATGATTTAGGTCAAGATGTAAGACGTGAAGAAATTCCAGCTGATTTAAAAGATCAAGCAGAAGAGTATAGAAACTCTATGATTGAAGCAATAGCTGAAACAGATGAAGAATTAATGATGAAGTATCTTGAAGGTGAAGAAATTACTGCTGATGAATTACATGCGGCATTAAGAAAAGCTACTATAGCTAATGAAATTTATCCTTGTATTTGTGGTTCTTCATACAAAAATAAGGGAGTTCAAGAAATGATTAATGGGGTTGTAGCATATTTGCCATCACCATTAGATATTCCAGCAGTTCAAGGAACTACTTTAGATGGAGAACAAGATTCGAGAGAAGCATCAGATGAATCTGGAATGTCAGCTCTAGCATTTAAGATTGCTACTGATCCTTTCGTAGGAAAACTTGCATTCACAAGAGTGTACTCAGGTGTTATGGAAAGTGGTTCTTATGTTCTTAACTCAACAAAGGGTAAGAAAGAAAGAATTGGAAGACTTGTTAAAATGCATGCTAATCATAGAGAAGAAGTTGATTCTTTAGAAGCAGGAGAATTAGGTGCTGTTATAGGATTAAAAAATACTACAACTGGAGATACTTTATGTACTGAAGATAATCCAATTATTCTTGAATCTATGGATTTCCCAGATACAGTTATCAATGTAGCTATCGAGCCAAAAACTAAAGCAGGTCAAGAAAAGATGGGATTGGCATTAGCTAAACTTGCTGAAGAAGATCCAACTTTTAAGACTTGGACTGATCAAGAAACTGGTCAAACAATAATTGCTGGTATGGGAGAACTTCATTTAGAAATTATTGTTGATAGATTACAAAGAGAATTTAAAGTTGAATGTAATGTTGGAGCGCCACAAGTTGCTTATAAGGAAACAATTAGAGCAGCTGTTAAAGCGGAGGCTAAGTATGCTAAGCAATCAGGTGGTAAGGGTCAATATGGTCACGCTGTTATTGAAATGGAACCAACTGAAGGAGAATATTCATTTCAAAATGCTGTTGTTGGAGGAGCTATTCCTAAGGAATATATCCCAGCAATAGATGCAGGTATACAAGAAGCTGCTTTGAGTGGTATTATAGCTGGATACAATGTTATTAACTTTAAAGTTAAGTTAGTACATGGGTCATACCATGAAGTTGACTCATCTGAAATGGCGTTTAAGATTGCAGGATCTATGGCATTTAAGAATGCAATGGCTAAAGCAGATCCAGTATTACTTGAACCAATGATGAAGGTTGAGGTTACTGTGCCAGAAGAATATATGGGTGATGTTATAGGTGATATCAACTCAAGAAGAGGTAGAATGGAAGGTATGGAAGCTGTTAATGGTGCACAAATCATTAGAGCGTTTGTTCCACTATCAGAAATGTTTGGATATGCAACAACTTTAAGATCAAGATCTCAAGGTAGAGGTAACTATTCAATGGTATTTGATCACTATGAAGAAGTGCCAAAGAGCGTACAAGAAAAGATAGTTGGAGAAAAAAAGAAATAATCTAAATTACAACTATCTCTTAATAGGATTAAGAATCTAATGATATTAGATAATTAATTTATATAATTGAAAAATTAAAGTTAAGGAATTAAGCTAGATATTGGAATCTTTTTAAGTTATAATATTTTCAAAAAGATTTTATATCAATTGCTATTATGAAGGAGGAATTTTACAATGGCAAAGGAAAAATTCGAAAGAAGTAAACCACACGTAAATATTGGAACAATTGGTCACGTAGACCACGGTAAGACAACATTAACAGCAGCTATTACAACAGTATTAGCAAAGAAAGGGTATGCTGAAGCATTTGATTATGCATCAATAGATAAAGCGCCAGAAGAGAAAGAAAGAGGAATTACAATCAACACAGCACATGTTGAATATCAAACAGATAACAGACACTATGCGCACGTTGACTGTCCAGGACATGCTGACTATGTTAAGAACATGATTACAGGAGCAGCACAAATGGATGGAGCAATCCTAGTATGTTCAGCAGCAGATGGACCAATGCCTCAAACAAGAGAACATATACTACTAGCATCAAGAGTTGGTGTTGACTATATCGTAGTATTCTTAAACAAAGCAGATATGGTAGATGATCCAGAATTATTAGAATTAGTAGAAATGGAAGTTAGAGAATTGTTAAGCGAATACAACTTCCCAGGAGATGATATTCCAGTAGTAACAGGATCAGCATTAAAAGCATTAGAAAATCCAACAGATGAAGAAGCAACAAAATGTATAATGGAACTAATGGATGCAGTAGATAGCTATATCCCAACTCCAGAAAGAGCAACAGATAAGCCTTTCTTAATGCCAATCGAAGATGTATTCACTATCACAGGTAGAGGAACAGTTGCGACTGGAAGAGTAGAAAGAGGAATTCTTCACGTAGGAGACGAAGTAGAAATCGTAGGATTAAGTGAAGAAAAGAAGAAGGTAGTAGTAACAGGAATAGAAATGTTCAGAAAGTTACTAGATGATGCTCAAGCAGGAGATAACATAGGAGCATTATTAAGAGGTGTACAAAGAACTGATATTGAAAGAGGTCAAGTAATCTCTAAGCCAGGATCAGTACACCCACACAGCAAGTTCGTAGGTCAAGTATACGTACTTAAAAAAGAAGAAGGTGGAAGACATACACCATTCTTTGATGGATATAGACCACAATTCTATTTCAGAACAACAGACGTAACAGGATCAATTAAGCTACCAGAAGGAATGGAAATGGTAATGCCAGGGGATCACATAGATATGAATGTTGAATTAATAACTCAAGTAGCAATGGATGAAGGATTAAGATTTGCTATAAGAGAAGGTGGAAGAACAGTAGGATCAGGTGTTGTTACTAGCATAGTAGAATAATTTACTTGATTGAATAAATGTGGAGAAAGGAGTAAGACGTCACTCTTTTCTTTGTGTGAAAATAAGAGTAGAGATATCTTTACTCTTATTTTTTTGCAATAAAATGTATTAAAAAATATGTTTGGTAAATAATATAAGTGGTATTAAACATTTTGGAAATTCAACTAATATAAATATGTGAGTTAATTCAAGTGGGTGAAAATATTATATAATGTGCAAAAAAATAATATTATTATGAAAAAAACTTGAAAACAATAATTAAAAATAGTATAATAAAGAAGTTGCAGAGCAAACAGCGATGAATCAAGAGGTTGCCGGACTTCCGGGTAATTCTTGATGAGTATGTCTGGATCTAGAATCCGACGACAGGGATCTATAATTTTGTCTAAGTGATATGAAACACCAGGAACAGTTTATAGAATGACCGCTGTTGTGCGCTCGAAGTAAAGCGTACATGAAAAGGAGGGAAACCAATATGGCAAAACAAAAAATTAGAATCAGATTAAAAGCATTTGATCATACAATATTAGATCAATCAGCTGAAAAAATCGTAGAAACTGCTAAGTCAACAGGAGCTAAGGTTGCAGGTCCAGTACCACTACCTACAGAAAAGGATGTTGTTACAATATTAAGAGCAGTTCATAAGTATAAGGACTCTAGAGAGCAGTTCGAAATAAGGACTCACAAGAGACTAATTGATATCGTTAATCCATCACCAAAAACTGTTGATGCATTAATGAGATTAAATCTACCAGCTGGAGTAGATATTGAAATTAAGCTTTAGTAGCAAATAGTTTTATAATAGACAATGAACTATTATGATTGCATAGCAATCCGCTAATTAGTTTAGGAGGTGCAAGTATAATGAAAAAAGCTATTATTGGTAAGAAAATAGGGATGACTCAAGTGTTCGATGAGAATGGAAAAGTAGTTCCTGTTACAGTAGTAGAAGCTGGTCCATGTGTTGTTATTCAAAAGAAAACAATAGAAAAAGACGGCTATGAAGCAATAAAAGTAGGTTTTGGTGAGGTAAGAGAAAAATTACTTAACAAGCCAGCTAAAGGACAATTTGTAAAAGCAGGAGTTTCATTAAGAAGAACTCTTAAAGAATTCAGATTAGAAAACTCAAGTGAATATGAAGTAGGGCAAGAAATCACTGCTGATGTATTTGCTGCAGGAGAAAAAGTTGATGTATCAGGAGTTTCTAAAGGTAAGGGATTCCAAGGTGTTATAAAGAGATGGAATGCGCAAAGAGGACCTATGTCACATGGTTCTAAGTTCCACAGAGCTCCAGGTTCTATGGGAGCATCATCAGATCCATCAAAGACATTTAAGAATAAGAAAATGCCAGGACATATGGGTGCAGTTAATACAACTGTAATGAATTTAGAAGTGGTTAAGATTATAGCTGAAAAGAACTTAATACTAATTAAGGGTGGAATCCCAGGACCTAATAAAGGTACAGTAGTAATAAGAAACGCAGTTAAGGCTTAATTTCTGTAAGAAAGGAGGAAGCAGGATGCCTACAGTAGGATTATTTAATAAAGAAGGAAAGCAAGTTGGCGATTTTGAATTAAATGAAGAAATTTTTGCGGTTGAAGTAAATGAAAACGCAATTCATCAAGTAGTTGTTGCATTACTTGCAAACAAGAGACAAGGAACTCAATCAGCTAAAACTAGAGCTGAAGTAAGAGGAGGCGGAATCAAGCCTTGGAGACAAAAAGGAACTGGTAGAGCAAGACAAGGTTCAATCAGAGCACCTCAATGGATTAAAGGTGGTATTGTATTCGCACCAAAACCTAGGGACTACAGAGTATCAGTGCCTAAGAGCATGAGAAGAGTAGCACTTAAATCTGCTTTAACTAGTAAGGTTCAAGCAGGTGAAATGATTGTTATGGAAGATTTAGCTTTTGGAGCTATTAAGACTAAACAAGTTGCTGAAATGATTAAAACATTAGGTTTTAAGAAAACATTAATAGTAACTGCAGAATCTGATGAAGTAGCTTACAAATCAGCTAGAAATGTAGCAGGAGTTGCTGTAATCCCTGCAAACAACATCAATGTTTATGATCTACTAAAGTTTGAAAAAGTAATCATGACAAAGGATGCTGTATCAAAGATTGAGGAGGTGTACGCATAATGAAAATGACAAGCCATGATATAATCAGAAAACCTGTTATAACTGAAAAGACTATGACAGCTATGGCAGAAAATAAGTACACTTTCATAGTTCATATCAATTCAAACAAATCTCAAATAAAGAGAGCAGTTGAAGAAGTGTTTGGAGTTAAAGTATCTAACGTTCAAACTATAAGAACTATGGGAAAAACTAAGAGAATGGGCGTACATGTAGGGAAGAGAGCTGACTACAAGAAAGCTATCATAACTCTTGCAGAAGGAAGCAAGGGTATTGAGTTCTTTGAAGGTTTACAACAATAGTGAAATTAAAGTGATTTATTGGTGCGAGGCACCAGATAAGCTGTAAAAAGGAGGGAAAACCAATGGCAGTTAAGAAGTTTAGACCAACTACCCCTTCAAGAAGAGAGATGACAATGGCAACTTTTGAAGAAGTTACTTCAAGTTCACCAGAAAAATCACTTCTTGTTTCATTAAAGAAAACAGGTGGTAGAAATGCACAAGGTAAAATAACTGTTAGACACCATGGTGGTGGCGCTAAGAGAAAATATAGAATTATAGATTTTAAGAGAAATAAAGATGGAGTTCCAGCAAAGGTTGCAACAATAGAGTATGATCCAAATAGATCTGCTTACATAGCATTAGTTGTATACACAGATGGAGATAAGAGATATATAATAGCTCCAGTTGGATTGAAGGTTGGAGATGTTGTAGTATCTGGAGTAGGTGCTGATATTAAACCAGGTAATGCTCTTCCATTAAAAAATATCCCTGTAGGTACAGTAGTTCATAATATAGAACTACAAGCTGGTAAGGGTGGTCAATTAGTTAGAGCTGCAGGTAACTCAGCACAATTAATGGCTAAAGAAGGTAACTATGCAACATTAAGATTACCTTCAGGAGAGATGAGATATGTAAGAATTGAATGTAGAGCTACTATCGGAACAGTATCTAACACAACTAATGATATAGTTAACTTAGGTAAGGCTGGTAGAAAGAGACATTTAGGATGGAGACCTACAGTAAGAGGTTCTGTAATGAACCCTAATGATCACCCTCATGGTGGTGGTGAAGGTAAGTCGCCAGTTGGTAGACCAAGTCCAGTAACTCCTTGGGGTAAACCTGCACTTGGATACAAAACAAGAAAGAATAAGAAGTATTCAGATAGATTCATTATTAAGAATAGAAACGCCAAGTAGCATGAGGAGAATAGTAGATTCTCTTCATATCTTGTCGGGACTGATATTAATGAAGGGAGGCAATGTTAGTGAGTAGATCAACAAAAAAAGGACCTTTTGTTCAAGAAGGACTACTAAAAAAGGTTGAAGAAATGAATGCAAGTGGTGATAAGAAGGTTGTTAAGACTTGGTCAAGAAGTTCGACAATTTTCCCACAAATGATAGGACATACAATTGCTGTTCACGATGGTAGAAAGCATGTTCCAGTATATATATCTGAAGATATGGTTGGACATAAGCTTGGTGAGTTTGCATTAACAAGAACTTACAGAGGACACGTAAACACAGACAAGAAATCAAAGAGATAATTAGTTAGCCTGGAAAGGAGGAACATGAATGGAAGCTAAAGCTATAGCTAAATATGTAAGAATGTCTCCAATTAAAGTAGGAGTTATTACTGATTTAATAAGAGGAAAAGATGTTAAAGAAGCTTTTGCTATTTTACAATACACTCCAAGAGAAGCTGCAGTAGTTATTAACAAAGTGTTAAAGTCTGCTGTTGCAAATGCAGAAAATAATTTTGCACTTGATACTGATAAGTTATATGTATCAGATGTGTTTGTTGGTCAAGGTCCAACTCTTAAAAGATTTAGACCTATGGATCATGGTAAAGCATTTAAAATTCTTAAGAAAACAAGCCATATAACAGTAATTGTTAAAGAAAGAGCTTAGAGAAGGAGGGAAAGATAAGTGGGTCAAAAAGTAAATCCTCATGGACTTAGAGTCGGAGTTATTAAAGATTGGGATGCAAAATGGTTTGCTAACAAGAAGAATTTTGCTGATAATCTAGTTGAAGATAATAAGATTAGAACATTTGTTAAAAAAGAACTTTTCGTAGCTGGTATTTCAAAGATTGAAATTGAAAGAACAGCTAAAAGAGTTAAGTTGAATATACACACTGCAAAGCCAGGAGTTGTTATAGGAAAAGGTGGATCAGGTATAGAAGCTTTAAAGAAGAAGTTAAGTAGCTTTATAAGTGAAAACAATGTTTTAATAAACATTGTTGAAGTTAAAAATGCTGAAGCATCTGCTCAATTAATGGCAGAAAACATTGCAGCTCAATTAGAAAAGAGAGTTTCATTCAGAAGAGCAATGAAGCAAACAATCCAAAGAGCAATGAAGCATGGAGTGAAAGGTGTTAAGACTGCTTGCTCAGGTAGACTTGGAGGGGCAGAAATAGCAAGAACAGAACAATATCATGAAGGAACAATTCCACTACAAACATTAAGAGCAGATATTGAATATGGATTTGCTGAAGCAGACACAACATACGGTAAAATTGGAGTTAAAGTTTGGGTTTATAATGGAGAAGTACTTCCAACTAAAAAGGTTGAAAAGGAAGCAGCTCAAGCATAGAAAGGAGGAATAGATCATGTTAATGCCTAAAAGAGTAAAGCATCGTAAGGTACAACGTGGTAGAATGAAAGGTAAAGCAACAAGAGGAAATTTCCTAGCTTATGGAGATTTCGGTATTCAAGCTACTACTTGCGGTTGGATTACAAGCAATCAGATAGAATCTGCCAGAATTGCTATTAATAGATATATCAAAAGAGGTGGAAAACTTTGGATTAAGATTTTCCCAGATAAGCCGGTAACTAAGAAACCAGCTGAAACAAGAATGGGTAAAGGTAAAGGAGCTCCTGAGTACTGGGTAGCAGTAGTTAAACCTGGTAGAGTTTTATTTGAATTATCAGGAGTAAATGAAGAAGTTGCAAGAGAAGCAATGAGACTTGCATCACACAAACTTCCTGTAAAAACTAAGTTTGTTACAAGAAGAGATTTTGAGGAAATGGGTGGTGAAGAATAATGAAGGCTAGAGAATTTAAAGAATTAAGAGCAAATGATCCTCAAGATTTAGTTGTTAAATTAGGAGAGCTTAAAGCTGAATTATTCAACTTAAGATTCCAATTAGCTACAGGACAATTAGAAAATCCTATGAGAATAAGAGAAGTAAAGAAATCTATAGCCCAAATAAAAACCATCTTAAGAGAAGAAGAGTTAAGGGTTCAACAGTAATTCTGGAAGGAGGTAAAACCTAATGGAAAGAGGATTAAGAAAAAAGAAAATTGGTAGAGTTGTTTCAGATAAAATGGATAAGACTATTGTAGTTGCTGTTGAAACTAAGGTTAGACATCCACTATACGGAAAAACTATGAACAGAACTACTAAGTTTAAAGCTCATGATGAAAATAATGAAGCTAAGATTAATGATAGAGTATTAATAATGGAAACTAGGCCATTATCTAAAGATAAGAGATGGAGACTTGTTGAGATAGTTGAAAAAGCTAAATAGGCTTTAAGACTGAAAGGAGGGTAAATTCAATGATACAACAACAAACCTTATTAAAGGTAGCAGATAACTCAGGTGCTAAAGAAATTATGTGTATCAGAGTTTTAGGCGGATCTAAAAGAAAGTTCGGTAACATTGGAGATATAATAGTTGCTAGCGTTAAAAGTGCAACACCAGGCGGAGTTGTTAAAAAAGGCGAAGTAGTAAAGGCTGTTATAGTTAGATCTGTAAGAGGACTAAGAAGAGCAGATGGGTCATATATTAAATTTGATGAAAATGCTGCAGTTATAATAAAAGATGATAAGCAACCAAGAGGAACTCGTATCTTCGGACCAGTTGCAAGGGAGCTAAGAGATAAAGAATTTAATAAAATATTATCATTAGCACCTGAAGTTCTATAATAGAAGGAGGTGGCTTACTTGAAGGTACATGTAAGAAAGAACGATACAGTTGTAGTTATTTCAGGAAAAGATAAAGGTAAAACTGGAGAAGTTTTAAAAGTATATCCTAAAACAGGAAAAGTTCTTGTTCAAGGAGTTAATATAGTTAAGAAGCACCAAAAAGCTACTAAAAATCAAGCTGAAAGTGCTATTATAGAAAAAGAGGCTGCAATAAACAGCTCAAAGGTAATGTTATATTGTACAAAATGCAAATCAGCGACAAGAATTAGCACTAAGCTATTAGAAGATGGAGCTAAGGTTAGAGTTTGCAAGAAGTGCGGCGAAACATTCTAAGATCTGAAAGGAGGTAACTCAATATGACAAGACTTCAAGAGAAGTATGAAAAAGAAATTATACCAGCAATGATAGAAAAGTTCGGATATAAAAACATAATGGAAGTTCCAAAACTTGAAAAAATAGTAATCAACATGGGTGTTGGTGAAGCTAAGGAAAATCAAAAGGTTTTAGAATCAGCAGTTAGCGATTTAACTATAATATCTGGTCAAAAGCCAATATTAACTAGAGCTAAGAAATCTGTTGCTAACTTTAAGATAAGAGAAAACATGGCTTTAGGGTGTAAGGTTACATTAAGAAAGGCAAATATGTATGAATTTGCTGATAAGTTAATGTCAATTGCTCTACCAAGAGTTAGAGATTTCAGAGGTGTTTCAAGTAAGGCTTTTGATGGAAGAGGAAATTATTCTCTAGGAATTAAAGAACAATTAATATTCCCAGAAATTGAATACGACAAAATCGATAAAGTAAGAGGAATGGATATTATCTTCGTAACAACAGCTAACACTGACGAAGAAGCAAGAGAATTATTAAGATTCTTTGGAATGCCATTTGCTCAATAATAAGGAGGAAAAACTGTGGCACGTAAAGCTATTATTGAAAAGTGGAGCAAAGCACCTAAGTATAAGACAAGAGCTTATACAAGATGTAGAATATGTGGAAGACCACACTCAGTACTTAAAAAATTCGGTATTTGCCGTATTTGCTTTAGAGAACTTGCTTACAAGGGCCAAATCCCTGGATGCAAGAAAGCAAGTTGGTAATACTAAGTTAGGCGAAAGGAGGCACAATTAATGGTTATGACAGATCCTATAGCAGATTTGCTAACTCGTATTAGAAATGCAAATGCTGTTAGACATGAAGTAGTAGAGGTACCTTCTTCAAATGTAAAGAAGGCCGTTGCAAATATATTATTACAAGAAGGATACATTAAGGAAATTGATGAATATAACGATGGAGTAGTTCCTATGTTGAGAATTTCTCTTAAGTATGGTTCAAATAAAGAAAGAGTTATAACTGGTATAAAGAGAATATCTAAGCCAGGGTTAAGAGTTTACTGTAAGAAAGATGAGACTCCTAAGGTTCTTAACGGATTAGGAATCGCTGTAATATCAACATCTAAAGGAATTATGGTAGATAGAGAAGCTAGAAAGAATGGACTAGGCGGAGAAGTAGTTTGCTACGTTTGGTAGTATTTTTATAGAAATTTGATTAGAAAAATGTTTGTATAAATAACAACAGGAGGTGCAATTATGTCAAGAGTAGGTAGATTACCAATAGCTATACCTGCTGGCGTAACTGTTACTGTAGCAGCAGATAATGTTGTTACAGTTAAGGGCCCAAAGGGCGAGCTAGTAAAAGCTATGCACAAAGACATTAATATAGCGGTTGAAAACAATGAAATAGTTGTTACTAGACCAAGTGATGATAAAAATCACAGAGCTCTTCATGGATTAACAAGAGCACTTATTAACAACATGGTAATTGGAACAAATGAAGGTTACCAAAAAACTTTAGAACTAGTTGGTGTTGGTTATAGAGCTCAGTTACAAGGAAGTAAACTTGTAATGAACCTTGGATATTCACACCCAGTTGAAGTTGAACCAATGAATGGAATTACTTTCGAAACTCCAGCGCCAACAAAGGTTGTAATTAAGGGTATCGATAAGCAAGTCGTTGGAGCACAAGCTGCTGATGTAAGACGTTGGAGAAAACCAGAACCATATAAGGGTAAGGGTATTAAATTTGAAGGCGAACATATCAGACGTAAAGAAGGTAAGACTGGTAAGAAATAATAGAAAGGAGTGAGTTTTATGTTCAAAAAGGCTGACAGAAAAGCAAGTAGAGTAAGACGTCACCTTAGAGTTCGTAAGAAAGTTTTCGGTACTCCTGAAAGACCAAGACTTTCAGTATACAGAAGTGAAAAAAATATATATGCACAAATTATTGATGATATAAATGCTGTAACTTTAGCTGCTTCATCAAGTGTAGAAAAAGATTTTTCTGCTAATGGTGGTAACAAAGAAGGTGCTAAACTTGTAGGAGAATTAGTAGCTAAGAAAGCTTTGGATAAAGGAATAAACGAAGTTGTATTTGATAGAGGTGGATACATTTATCACGGAAGAGTGCAACAATTAGCTGAAGCTGCTAGAGAAGCAGGGTTAAAGTTCTAATAAATAAGGAGGGAAATAAATGAGAATCGATCCTAGTACACTAGACCTTAAAGAAAAGGTTGTTTTTATAAACAGAGTTACTAAGGTTGTTAAGGGTGGTAGAAACTTCAGATTCAGCGCACTTGTAGTTGTCGGTGACGAAAACGGGCATGTTGGTGTTGGAATGGGTAAGTCTATCGAAATACCTGTAGCAATTAGAAAAGGAATAGAAGATGCTAAGAAGAACCTAGTAGAAGTTGCAATGGTTGGAACAACAGTTCCTCACGAGATCTATGGAACTTTTGGAACTGGTAAGGTTCTTATAATGCCAGCTAAGGAAGGTACTGGAGTTATTGCTGGAGGACCAGCAAGAGCTGTACTTGAATTAGCAGGACTAAAGGATGTTAGAGCTAAGTCATTAGGTTCAAACAATCCAAGAAACATGGTTAATGCAACAATAAACGGATTAGCAAGCTTAAGAACAGCTGAAGATATAGCTAGATTAAGAGGAAAATCTGTAGAAGAGATATTAGGTTAGGAGGTATATTGCGATGGCAAAGTTAAGAGTTACATTAGTAAAGAGCTTAATAGGTAGAAAAAAAGACCATATCGCTACTGCAAATGCCCTTGGACTTAAGAAAATCGGTAAAACAGTAGAACATGAGGGAACTCCTCAAATACAAGGTATGATTAACAAAGTAAATTACTTATTAAAAGTAGAAGAAGTATAATATAGAGGAGGTGTACTGAATATGAAGCTTCATGAATTAAAACCAGCAGCTGGTAGCAAGAAGGCTCCTAAAAGAGTTGGAAGAGGAACTGGTTCTGGATTAGGAAGAAATGCTGGTAAGGGTGAAAAAGGACAAAACGCTAGATCTGGCGGTGGAGTTAGACCTGGATTTGAGGGAGGTCAAATGCCTCTATACAGAAGACTTCCAAAGAGAGGTTTTACAAATATATTTGCTAAAAAGATTGTTAGCATAAATGTTGACAGATTAAATATATTTGAAAACGGAACAGAAATTACTCCTGAAGTACTACTAGAAACAAGAGTAGTAAGTAAAGTTATGGATGGAGTTAAAATATTAGGAAACGGAAACTTAGAAAAGAGCTTAACAATAAAAGGATGTAAGCTTTCAAAGTCTGCTGTTGAGAAAATCGAAGCAGCTGGAGGAAAAGTTGAGGTGATTTAATATGCTATCAACCCTACGTAATGCCTGGAAGGTACCAGAATTGAGGAAAAAGTTTTATTGGACTATAGTATTAGTTGCTATATTTAGAATTGGCGCTCATATACCTGTTTCAGGAGTTGAACCTGATTTTCTAAAACAAATGACTCAGTCTGGATTATTTGGATTCTATGATCTAATATCTGGAGGTGCGTTTAGTAGCTTCAGTATATTAGCTTTAGGTGTAATGCCATATATTAATGCATCAATTATAATGCAATTACTTACAATTGGAATACCTTCTTTAGAACAACTTCAAAAAGAAGGAGAAGAAGGTAAGAAAAAGATACAAAAAGCTACACGTTATTTATCAATAGTGATAGCTATATTATTAGCATTTGGTATTATGGCTACTCTATCACAAAAAGGTGGAGCAGCAGGGTTAACTACTGTTGAGTATGCAATTGTAATACTTTCTTTAGTAGTTGGTTCAACATTTTCTATATGGCTAGGAGATCAAATAACAGTTAAGGGATTTGGAAATGGAACATCAATTTTAATTTTTGTTAATATTATTTCCAGAATACCTATGACTGTAGGAAGAATATATCAACTTAAAGAAGCTGAAACAGTTAATATTGTTCAAATGGCGCTTTTTGTAGTTGGATTTGTTATACTTTTGGGACTATCGATTTTCTTTAGTTTAGCTGAAAGAAGAGTTCCAGTTCAATATGCAGGAAAAGCTGTTGGCAGTAAAGTTATGAAGGGACAATCAACTAATATACCACTAAGTATAATTAGTGCAGCAGTTATTGCAATAATATTTGCAATGTCTGTTATGGGAACTCCAGATGCTGTGGCTAACTTCTTTCCAGATAAAGATTGGGCTAAATGGATATTAACAAGCCCTTATAGTGTATTCAATAAAAGTACATGGATGTATCCAGTAGTATATGCTCTTTTAACTATTTTCTTTACTTGGTTCTATAATGAAGCAACATTAAAACCAGAAGAAATTGCAGAGAACTTAAATAAATCTGCAGGATTTGTAGTAGGTGTAAGGCCAGGAGAGCAAACTACAAGATATTTTGAAAGAGTAATTTTGAGAATATCAATAATTGGAGGAGTATTTGCAGCTATTTTGGCAGTTATTCCTATATTGGTAGATCAATTTACTTCATTTTCAAATGTATCCTTCGGTGCAACTACTTTATTAATAGTAATAGGTGTGGCATTAGATTTCTCAAGAAGACTTGAGTCTCAAATGGTTATGCGTCACTATGAAGGATTTCTTAAATAGATTATAAATTGGAGATGATGCCCGTGAAGATTATATTATTAGGTCCTCCAGGAGCAGGAAAAGGAACACAGGCAAAATCAATTAGTAATAGATACTCAATACCACACATTTCAACGGGAGACATTTTCAGAAAGAATATTTCGGAAAATACTCCTCTTGGGATTGAGGCAAAGCAGTATATAGATAACGGGCAATTAGTTCCAGATGAAGTTACGATTAACATGGTTAAGGATAGACTTCAACAAGAAGATTGTAAAAATGGATATCTATTAGATGGCTTTCCAAGAACGGTTAGCCAAGCAGAATCACTTCAAAAATTCTTAGAGAATAGAAAAGAATCTCTAGATACAGCTTTATTAATCGAAGTTCCTAGAGACTTTATACTTGAAAGAATGACTGGAAGAAGAGTATGTCCTTCATGCGGAGCAAGTTATCATATTAAATTCAACCCAGCTGTTGATAGTAAATGTGAGCTTTGTGGTTCAGAAGTAATCCAACGAAAGGATGATACTGAAGAAACAGTAAAAGAAAGACTTGATGTTTATGAAAGACAAACACAGCCACTAATTGATTTCTATAAAAATGAAAACTTACTTTCAGTAGTGGAAGGAACAAAGGCTATTAATGAAGTGTTTGAAAGTATTTGTGATATATTAGGAAGTGCTATATAATGATTATAATCAAAAGTAATGATGAAATAGAACTTATGCGCAGTGCTGGAAAAATAGTAGCTGAAACTCTACTACTTGTAGAGAAAAAGATTAAACCTGGTATAACTACTGCAGAATTAGACAGAATTGCAGAAGAATTTATAACTAAGCATGGAGCTAGACCATCCTTTAAAGGATTATATGGTTTTCCTTCGTCATTGTGTATATCTGTTAATGAGCAAGTAGTTCATGGAATACCAGGAGCCTATGTTTTAAAGGAAGGCGACATAATTAGTACTGATTGTGGCGTTTGCCTTAATGGATTCCATGGAGATGCAGCAAGAACATTTCCAGTAGGAAAGGTATCAGATGAAGCAAAAACATTAATAGAAGTAACGAAGGATTGTTTTTTTGAAGGAATTAAATTTGCTCAAGTTGGCAATAATTTAACAGATATTTCGAATGGAATACAACGTTATGTGGAAAGTTCAGGTTTCTCAGTAGTAAGAGAGTTCGTTGGACACGGGATAGGCAAAAATGTTCACGAAGATCCTGACGTACCAAACTTCGGTAAACCAGGTAAAGGGCCTAAACTTGCAAAAGGAATGGTTTTAGCAATAGAACCAATGGTAAATGTAGGTGGATTTAAGGTGAGAACTTTAGAAAATAAATGGACTGTTGTAACAAGTGATAAAAGCCTATCAGCACATTATGAAAATACTGTTGCAATTTTACCAGATGGACCGGAAATATTAACACTAATTAAATAAAGTGTTGCTTAGTTATAAATTTACATATTAGATATGTGATTTATACTAAGGTAATCATCGAGGTGAATAATTTGCAAAACAATGACTTGATTGGAAAAGTAGTACTTTCGAAAGCAGGAAGAGATACAAATCATTTATATATTGTAATTAAGCAATTAGATAATGAATATGTTTTATTATGTAATGGCATAACAAAGACATTAGATAAGCCTAAGAAAAAGAAACTTAAGCATTTAGACTTTGTAGATACTGTAGATGATGAAATCAAATTAGCTATCGTTTCAAACGATAAAAGTACTGATTTAAAAATTAAGAGGCTTCTAAAATTTAAAGGCATTGTTAAGGAGGGTTGATTACCTTATGTCAAAAGATGATGTTATAGAAATGCAAGGTACAGTCCTAGAATCTTTACCAAATGCTATGTTTCAAGTTGAACTTGAAAGTGGGCATACGATTCTAGCACATATATCAGGAAAGTTAAGAATGAACTTCATAAGAATTCTACCAGGAGATAAAGTTACAGTAGAACTTTCTCCATATGATTTAACTAGAGGTAGAATTACATGGAGAGCAAAATAAGATAGTAAAAATAATTCTATCAGGACTAATACAAGGAGGGTTAGCTATGAAAGTAAGACCATCAGTTAAGCCTATTTGCGAAAAGTGCAAAGTTATAAGAAGAAAAGGAAGAGTAATGGTAATCTGTGAAAATCCAAAGCACAAGCAAAAACAAGGCTAATTAATAAATAATATTAGACAAAAAAATAAGGCGTTTAAAATTTATTGACTTTTTTATTAAAGTCAAATATGATTATATAGGCATTAATTTAATAATTAGGTTTTAGGGCGGCTGCTTAGAGAGGTATCTCTCTAATGCCTAAAATTTTATTATATACTATAAAATCAACTTTTTAAGGCATTTTAATTACCAGGAGGTGTAAATTTTAATGGCAAGAATAGCAGGTATTGACCTACCAAGAGAAAAAAGAGTTGAGATAGGTTTAACATATATATTTGGAATAGGATTAGCTACTTCTCAAAAGATTTTAGCTACAACTGGAATAAGCCCAGATGCAAGAGTTAAAGATCTTACAGAAGAAGAAGTTAATGAAATAAGAACCTATATCAACAAGAATTTAAATGTTGAAGGTGACCTAAGAAGAGATGTTGCTTTAAACATAAAGAGATTACAAGAAATAGGATGCTATAGAGGAATAAGACATAGAAAAGGTCTTCCAGTAAGAGGACAAAAAACTAAGACTAATGCGAGAACAAGAAAAGGTCCTAAAAAGACTATCGCAAACAAGAAGAAGTAGTAAGGAGGGAAGATAATGGCAGCTCAAAAAGTTAAAAAAACTAGAAGAAAAAAAGAAAGAAAAAATGTTGAGCATGGTGCAGCACACATCAAATCAACTTTTAATAACTCAATAGTTACTTTAACAGATGCAGTAGGAAATGCATTATCATGGTCAAGTGCAGGAGCTCTTGGATTTAGAGGTTCAAGAAAGAGTACTCCTTTTGCTGCACAAATGGCAGCTGAAACAGCAGCTAAAGCAGCAATGGAACATGGATTAAAGAGCATTGAGGTATATGTAAAGGGACCTGGTTCAGGTAGAGAAGCAGCTATAAGATCCCTACAAGCTGCAGGATTAGAAGTAACTTTAATTAAAGATGTTACTCCAATCCCACACAATGGATGCAGACCACCAAAAAGAAGAAGAGTCTAGTACAACCATAACAGGAGGTGTAATTTAATGGCAAGATATACTGGAGCTACATGTAGATTATGTAGAAGAGAAGGTATGAAACTATTCCTTAAGGGAGATAGATGTTATACAGATAAATGTGCTTTTGCTAGAAGAAGCTATGCACCAGGACAACATGGAGCTAACAAAAAGAAAGTTTCAAACTATGGTGTTCAATTAAGAGAAAAGCAAAAAGCTAAGAGAATATATGGTGTGTTAGAAAGCCAATTCAGAAATTACTATGAAAAAGCTGAACACATAAAAGGTATTACAGGTGAAAATTTATTAAAATTACTAGAATTAAGACTTGATAACGTAGCATTTAGATTAGGTTATGGTTCATCAAGAAGTGAAGCTAGACAATTAGTAACTCATGGACATTTCTTAGTAAATGGTAAGAAGGTTGACATTGCTTCATATAAAGTTTCTGTTAACGACGTTATAACTGTTTGTGAAAAGAGCAGAGCTAGCGAGAAATTTAAAACTTTTGCTGAAAATCCAAAGACATTACCAAAATGGTTAGAAGCAAATGTTGAAAACTACGAAGGCAAAGTAGTTGCTGAACCAACAAGAGAAGATATTGACATTCCAGTTAATGAAACTCTTATTGTTGAGTTATACAGCAAGTAATATATAAATATTTGCTGTATAAAATTTATTTTTATAGTGAATATAGAATCAGTTGCCCTCAAAAGGTTGCCATTTTAAAAATAAGGAGGGTTTGTGTATGTTAGAAATAGAAAAGCCAATAATCGAATGTGTAGAAGCGAATGAAGATGGTACTTATGGTAAGTATGTAGTTGAACCTTTAGAAAGAGGTTATGGAATTACTTTAGGAAATGCACTTAGAAGAATTTTATTATCTTCTTTACCAGGAGCAGCAACTACATCTGTAAAAATTGATGGAGTACTTCATGAATTCTCTACTGTACAAGGGGTTAAGGAAGATGTTACTGAATTAATTCTTAATATCAAAGCCTTAGCTTTAAGAATGAATGGTGAAGGTTCAAAGACTATCTATATAGATGCAAAGGGTCCTGGCGTCATTACAGGCGCTGATATAAAGAGTGACGGAGATGTTGAAGTTGTAAATAAGGATTTACATATTGCAACGCTTGATAATGACGGAAGACTTTATATGGAACTAACAGTAAATAAGGGAAGAGGATATGTTACTCAAAATAAAAATAAGAGTGAAGATTTACCTATTTCTGCAATTGCTGTGGACTCAATATACACACCAGTAAAAAGGGTTAACTTTACTGTTGAAAATACAAGAGTTGGTCAAATTACTGATTATGATAAGTTAACTTTAGAAATATGGACTAATGGTACTATAAAAATCGATGAGGCTATAAGTTTATCAGCTAAGATTCTTATAGAACACTTTAAATTATTCATGTCATTAACTGATAACACTAATGATGTTGAAATAATGATAGAAAAAGAAGAAGATAAAAAGGAAAAAGTCCTAGAAATGACTGTAGAAGAACTCGATTTATCAGTTAGATCATATAACTGCTTAAAGAGAGCTGGTATCAATACTGTTCAAGAACTTGCAACAAGATCTATGGATGATATGATGAAAGTTAGAAATCTAGGAAAGAAATCCTTAGAAGAAGTTGAACATAAACTTAAGGAATTAGGTTTGAGTTTAAAACTAAACGACGAGTAAGGAGGTAAATCCATGGCAGGTTATCGTAAGTTAGGTCGTCCTACTGACCAAAGAAGAGCAATGCTAAGAGGGCTTGTTACAAGCTTCTTAAAATATGGTAAAATAGAAACAACTGAAACTAGAGCTAAGGAAACTAGAAGCCTTGCAGAAAAGATGATTACTCTTGCTAAGAGAGGCGATCTTCACGCTAGAAGACAAGTTTTATCTTTTGTTCAAGAAGAAGCAGTTGTTAAAAATCTTTTTGAAAATATAGCTCCACAATACATTGAAAGAAACGGTGGATACACAAGAATGTATAAGAAAGGTCCTAGAAGAGGGGACGGAGCTGAAGTAGTTATACTTGAATTAGTATAATAATTAGGGGATTAAGTATATGCTTAATCCCCATTTTACAATATAAAATTATTTATCCATATATTATAGAGAAGAAACAAGAAGAATAGTAATTGATAAAGGATTAATATGGTATATAATTATATTAATTAAGTTCTTTTGTATAATATATAGAAGTTTTCATTTAGTAGGGAGGAAAGTAGTGTGTACGATAGTATGGTGAGTTTAGATAGTTTGACATATAAATATACATCTTTTGAGGAAGGGAAAAATGTAGAAAAATATGCAGTTAATGGCGTTAACTTGGAAGTAAAAAAGGGCGAATTTCTTGTTGTTCTTGGACATAATGGGTCAGGAAAGTCTACTATAGCAAAGCATATAAATGCATTACTTACACCTACTGAAGGGAAGGTAATTGTTGACGGTTTAGATACCGCAGATGAAAAAAATTTGTGGAGAATTAGAAGTAAAGCAGGGATGGTATTTCAAAATCCTGATAATCAGTTAGTAGCAACTATAGTAGAAGAAGATGTCGCTTTTGGACCAGAAAATTTAGGCGTGAAGCCAGAGGAGATAAGAAAACGTGTAGATGAAAGTCTTGCAAAGGTTGGAATGACTGAATATAAAAGACATGCTCCACATCTTTTATCAGGGGGACAAAAACAGAGAATAGCTATTGCAGGTGTTTTAGCAATGAAGCCAGAATGTATAGTTTTTGATGAACCTACAGCTATGCTAGATCCAAGTGGTAGAAAAGATGTGATAAAAAGTATTAAAGAATTGAATAAGCAGTATGGTATGACTATAATTCTTATAACTCATTATATGGATGAAGCTGCAGAAGCAGATAGAATTATAGTTGTAGATAGTGGAAAGATTATAATAGAAGGAACACCTAGAAAAGTGTTTTCTAAAGTTGAAACAATGAAGAAAATAGGACTAGATGTTCCACAAGTTACAGAATTAGCCTATGAATTACAAAAAGTAGGTATTGATATAAGTACCGAAATATTAAATGTTGATGAAATGGTGGAGGCGTTATGTCGATTAAAATAGAAAATTTAACTCATATATATATGCCTAAAGGCCCATTTGAAAAAATTGCACTTGATAATGTTAATATAGAGATAAAAGATGGTGAATTTGTAGCACTTATAGGGCATACAGGTTCAGGAAAATCTACTCTTATACAGCATATGAATGGTCTTTTAGATGCTACTAGTGGAAAGATAATAATAGATGGGATTGATATTACAAAGAAAGGTGTAAAATTAACTGATGTAAGAAAAAAAGTAGGCTTGGTTTTTCAATATGCGGAATATCAATTATTTGAAGAAAGTATTGCGAAAGATATTGCGTTTGGTCCTCAGAATTTAGGCCTTACAGAAGATGAAATTAAAGAAAGAGTAAAAAGTTCAATGGAGATGGTTGGACTTGATTATGAAACATATAAAGATAAGTCACCATTTGATTTAAGCGGAGGCCAAAAGAGACGAGTTGCCATAGCAGGTGTAATAGCGATGAAACCTAAGACATTGATTTTGGATGAGCCAACTGCTGGATTAGATCCAAAGGGGCGAGAGGATATATTAAGTCAAATAAAAAAATTACATAAGGAATATGGAATGACAATAATTTTAGTAAGTCATAGTATGGAGGATGTTGCTAAGATAGCCGAAAAGGTAATTGTAATGAATCATGGGAAAGTTGCATTACAAGGAACACCAGAAGAGGTATTCAAAGAGATAGAAACTTTAGAAAATATAGGACTTGGAGTACCTCAAGTTACTTACCTTATGAAAGCATTGAAAAATAAAGGATTTAATGTTTGTGAAAATTTATATACAATAGAACAAGCACGTAAAGAATTGCTTAGTATATTAGGACAAAGTAACAAGTAAGGAGGGGTATGAATGTTAAAAGATATAACTATAGGTCAATATTTGCCAGGAGAATCATTCACTCACAAACTTGACCCAAGAACTAAAATAATAATCTCCTTATTGTTTATTGTTGCATTATTTGTTATTAATAAATTCATTGGATATATTTTAGTAGTAACTTTTTTAGCTGCAGTTATAATAAATTCAAGAGTACCATTAAATTTTATTTTTAAGGGCCTTAAGCCTATATTATTACTAATAATTATTACAGGAATTTTAAATTTATTTATGATTAAAGGTCCTGATGAGACATTAGTAGCACAGATAAGTTTTCTAAAGATATATGAAGAAGGCATAAGAACAGCTATATTTATGGCTTTAAGACTAATATTTTTGATTGTAGGGACTTCATTATTAACTTTAACTACATCACCAATTGAACTTACAGATGGAATAGAGCGGTTATTAAGACCAATAGGAAAGGTATTAGCACATGAGTTAGCTATGATGATGACAATAGCATTAAGATTTATCCCTACATTAATGGAAGAAACGGATAAAATAATGAAAGCCCAAAAGGCAAGAGGTGCAGATTTTGAAACTGGTAATATAATTCAAAAAGCAAAAAGTTTAGTTCCACTTTTAGTTCCACTTTTTATAAGTTCATTTAGAAGAGCAGATGAGTTAGCAATGGCTATGGAAGCTAGATGCTATAGAGGTGGTGCAGGTAGAACCAGAATGAAAGAATTAAAGTATACAACAAGAGATATTATAGCATATGGTATATTTTTGTTGTTATTAATTTCAAGTTTTGTTGTTAGATTTGTGTTATAGAGTAGAGGAAGTATGAAAAATATTAGATTAAGAATTGAATATGATGGAACTGAGTATAGTGGTTGGCAGAAACAGAATAATGGAAAAACAATTCAAGGAGTTATTGAAAAAGCGTTAAATGATGCTACTGGCGAAATTATTGAATTAGTAGGTAGCTCAAGAACGGATGCAGGAGTACATGCTAGAGGTATGGTTGCAAATTTTAAAACAAATAGTAGTATACCTCCAGAAAAGTTTAGAGAAGCAGTTAATAGAAGATTACCTGATGATATATCCATAGTGAGGTCAGAGGAAGTAGATGAAAATTTTCACTCGAGATATAATAGTAAAGGAAAAGTTTATAGTTATACTATAATTAATAGGCATGAAAAAATAGCTATAGGAAAAGATTATGTCTATCAAGTTAAAGATACACTTGATATTTATAGTATGCAAGAAGCTTGTAGCTATTTTTTAGGAAAACATGATTTTTCTGCTTTCAAGAGTAGTGGAAGTTCAGTTAAAACATCTATAAGAACAATATCAGAATTATATTTAATAAATCATAATGAAAAGATAACAATATATATATCAGCAGATGGCTTTTTGTATAATATGGTTAGAATTATAGTTGGGACATTAATAGAAGTTGGAAAAGGTAAAATTAATGCTAAAGATATCAAAGATATCATTGCCTCAAAAGATAGAAATAAGGCAGGGCCATGTGTTAGACCAAATGGATTAGTGTTGGAAAAAGTTTTTTATTAACTAAAAAATTATGAAAATATGTTGACACGCCCGTAAGCGTGTATTATAATAAGTTTGTTTGTTAGAAATATTTATGTGTAAAAGATCCACTAGCCCCGGGTCTTGACATAAAAGCAATACTTCAAAGAAGTAAAGCAAGAGATGTAAGTTCAGGGAGGGAAATAGATGAAATCATACATTGCAAAAGCACAAGACGTTGAAAGAAAATGGTATGTTGTAGATGCTGCTGGTAAGCCACTAGGAAGAGTAGCTAGCCAAGTTGCTTCAATATTAAGAGGTAAGAATAAACCAACATTTACACCAAATGTTGACTGTGGAGATTTCGTTATAGTAATCAATGCAGAAAAAGTTGTTTTAACTGGTAAGAAGTTAGATCAAAAATTCTTCAGAAAATACAGTGGTTACGTAGGCGGATTAAAGGAAACTCCTTACAGAGAAGTTTTGGCAAAGAAGCCAGAATTAGCTTTCGAAGAGGCTGTTAGAAGAATGCTTCCAACAGGTGTTTTAGGAAGACAAATGCTTAAGAAGCTAAAAGTTAATAGAGGAGCTGAACATGATCACGAAGCTCAAAAACCAGAAGTGCTTGAGTTAAAGTACTAATATCAGCTCGGGAGGAGGAATAGAAAATGGCAAAAGTTCAATACATGGGAACTGGAAGAAGAAAAAAATCAGTTGCAAGAGTAAGACTTGTACCAGGAAGTGGTAAAGTTGTTATAAATAAGAGAGAGATAGAAAACTTTTTTGGTTTAGAAACATTAAGAATGATAGTAAACCAACCATTAGTTTTAACAGGAACTAAGGATAAGTTTGATGTTTTAGTTAATGTACATGGTGGTGGATTCACAGGGCAAGCTGGAGCTATCAGACATGGAATAACTAGAGCATTAGTTAAAGCTGATGAAGCTTTAAAGCCAGAATTAAAGAAGGCAGGTTTCTTAACAAGAGATCCAAGAATGAAGGAAAGAAAGAAATACGGTCTTAAGAAGGCAAGAAGAGCTCCTCAATTCTCAAAGAGATAATTTTTGGAGTTATGCAAAACCCACAAACTCAGTGTTTGTGGGTTTTTCTTATATATAAAATTGTTTAAAAATGTACTATTTTTTTGATGTAACTAACAAGTAACTAACAGGTAACTAACAAATTTCTATATTAATTCTATGGCTTTTCTAAGTTCTTCGACATCTTTATGAGTATATATTTTTTCTGTTGTAGTATAACTACTATGTCCAATTATTTTCTTTATTGAAGTTGGATTAGCATCTGCATTATTCATTAAAGTTGCAAAAGTATGACGTGCATCATGGGGTTTGTGATTCATATTTAATTGCTCCATTATATATATCCAGATATCCCTATAATAATTTGAATACTTCATTTGTTCATTTTTAGAATTAACAATAAGATATTCATGACCTAAAGATTTTCTTTTTGCAATCATATAAAATATTTTAGAATTAATAGGGATGATTCTATCTTTTCCTGCATCTGTTTTTATACCACCTTTTATTATTCGAGCATTAAGATCTACATCTTCATTTTTAATTAGTAGAAGTTCTCCTATTCTAAGTCCAGAAAAAATCATTATTAATATGGTATCAACAAAAGGAATTGCAGGTTCAACTTCAAATAATCTTTTAACTTCATCTTTAGTAAATGGAATACGAGTATTTTGATTAGTTTTTTTACCTAGATCAACATAGTCTGCATAATTTTTTGATATAATATCATTTTCCATAGCATACTTAAAAAGTTGATTATATAAATTTTTTATTTTATGAAGAGTTCCATAACCTTTTTCACAGTTAACGATTATATCTTGTAGATGCATTGTTTTTATATCAATAAATCTCATTTCATGAAGCTTTTTAGAAATTTGAAAGGCTGCATTATATCCATTAATAGCAGATCTTGAAATTCCATCAAATTTATTTTTTTCCATTTATCAAAAATTTCAGCAAAAGTTATTGTAGTTACATCAACTGAATAAGGATTAACATTAAATTCAGCTAAAGCATTAATTGCATCTTGCCTTTTTTCATAATAGCCTAGCTTGGATATAGAAACAAATAGTTATGGTAGAAGTGCTTTTGAAATAACCAATAGATGCTTAGAATTTATACAAACTTTTAAAAATTTATATAATCAAAATGTAATGATCTATAGTGGAGCATATTTTGCTAGGGATAACGTAGACATGAGAATTAAGACACAGTCTTTAGGGGTCGCACATTATGGAGTAAATTCACCAATGACAACAGGCTTTATTAATGCAGTTGGACACCAGTATACAGAAACAGGCTTAATGGGTGGTGTAAAAAGGTTATTGTGATGTAAATAACTTTAATGACAATATGTTATTAGAGAATAGTAGTTATTCTAATATAACTACAGTAAATTATAGTTCTGATTCTAACAGTAATTTAGATACTAATATATATAGTCAATTGCAAGAAGAGTTTAATAGGCAAGGCTTTGGTGAGTTAGACGTAGATGGGATTATAGGAAAAGATACTTGACATGAGTTATTAGGGATGTAATGCAAATATATTAAGGCAATATATTTACATTATTTCTTGTAAGATTTTATAAGGAAATATTTAAGATAAAAAATAAAAAGGAGGTGTTGCAAAATGATTTTTCAAATCATTTCAAGCAACACCCTCTTTTTATATATTTTAAATAAACAGAGTGAAAATCTTTGATAAAAGTTAGTATATTTTGAGTTGATAATTATTTTTGAATATGACAAAAAGGAGATTTCAAAACCTCCAATTTTTTATGCAATTTCTTTTTTATGTAATAATGAACCACATCTATTTTTTTGAATCTTGTTATGTAATTTATTTATATTATAACCAAAGCATAATAGTGTAAATTCAATCTTTACATTATTTTTCCCTTTGGTTAAAAATCTTCTGAATCCATAATTCTCTTTTAAAACTCCAAAGGCACCCTCAACTTGAATTGACCTGTTCATTCTTAATAGAATTCCTTCTGGTGTTGTTATATTATCTAAAGATTTTTGCCTTTTTTCAATAAATGTTTTAGATACTTGCATTTTTCTATTATCTTTAGCTTTTGTACATTTTGATTTATACTCACAATCATTACAGCTTTCGCATTCGTAGATGGTTACATCTGCTTCATATCCTGATTTTGACTTTCTTATTTTAGTTCCAATCGGCTTTAATTTTTTATTGTTATGACAAGTATATTCGTCATTTATCTCATCATAAATCATATTTTCACGTTTACTTATGTTATTCTTGAAATTTTTCTTTTTCATTCCTTCATATGCTTGTGGCTTTATAAAAGTATTTTGATTATTATCTTCTAAATAAACATAATTTTCTTCACTCTCGTAGCTGGCGTCAGCCACTATATTTTCAAACTTTTGAGGTAAATCTTTTTGTAACTTTTCAAGAAAAGGAATTAGTGTAAGTTGATCTGATCGTTCATTTGATATATCCACGCCTACAACATATTCACCTTCAACTCCAATCTGGACATTATAACCAGGTTTTAATTGTGAGTTTCTCATATGATCTTCTTTCATATGCATAAATGTTGCATCCTTATCAGTTTTAGAAAAGCTATTTCTTCCATTAAAAGTTTCATTATAATCATCATATTTACTTTGTTTCTCAATAAATTCTTCAATATTTTCTATAAATCTTTGAATCTGAGTTTTTCTTTTTCCCTTGCCATTTACAAATTCTATTTTAGCTTCAAGCTTTTTATTGTCTAAAAATACTTTAATTTTTTCAAGTTCATTTATTGTAATTTTAGAGTCACTGAAATCATATGTAGTCTTAAATTCCTTATTAATTGATTGAATTAAATTGCTTATTTTTATTTGTAACTTTGCCTCAAACTTATTGGTTGCTTTTTTCCAAACAAAAGTATATTTATTGGCATTCGCTTCGATTTTTATTCCATCTATAAAAATATTTTTATATTGAATTTCACCTAATTCACTTAGTTTAGTGACTAGTTGACCAAATAGATTATCTATTATTCCATCTTTAAGTCTTTCAGTTCTAAATCTTGCAATAGCACAATGATCTGGTGCTTTTTGTCCTTGCAAAAGCCAAATGAAATTTATATCTCTTTTGCAAGCAGTTTCAATTTTTCTGCTGGAATAAATATCATTCATATAAGCATAAACTAATATTTTGAATAGATTTTTCGGTTCAACATCTGGATTTCTACCTTTGGTAGAGTACGCCTTATACAATTCTTTGTAGTTTAATTCCTCCATAACTTGGCTTAGAAGTCTAACTGAATCATCTTCTGCAATTAGCATTCCTGTTTCTACTGGAAAAACTAATTGATAAACATTTGTATTATTGTTATAATTATTTTGTATTAATTTGTTAGTTAACATGAATAAATTATACAACAAAGAGCGGATTCTTAGGAGTCCGCTCTTAACTTTTTTGTAAAAAGGTGAGCTGTCCAAAATAGAAATTTTATATTTCTATTTTGCAACAGCCCCTTGTATGATTAAGTTATAAAATTCATTAGAGAATTCTTATCTCTTTATACGAATATTATAGCTTAATTT
>NZ_JANDMF010000029.1:0-71411 GCF_031626875.1 Clostridium sp. SHJSY1 | reverse complement strand
AGTTTCTATAGTCTTAGTAACTGCCATTTGTTTTTCCTCCTTTCATTTGGTTTCACATAAGATATATACAGAAAATATAGAAATGCTTATGTTTTTATAGAAAAATTTGTTTTTATGCAATTGGCATTGCATTATAATTATTTTTTTATGCTGATTGCATTTAATTACATGACTTAAAGTACTAAAAAGTGATTAAAAAAACATTTAAAATAAAGATAAGAATTAAGAAAAAATCTCTTATGTATCTTTATAAAAGAAACGATAATTTTAATAGTAGGATTTATATATAATTAATGGGAGGTAGAATTTATGCAAGTATGGGAAAAATATTATGAAGAGTGTTCAATGCCACAAAGATTTGAATTAGAAGCATTAGTAAATGACAAAAATGGGCTTAAGTTGAGATTATCAGATTATGAAAGTGATAATAAATTTGTAGATATTATTTTTAAAGATGGCCCAGTTGCATATAGATGTTTAGATGAAGTGGAATATTTAAAAACTATGAATTATTTAAATAACACATATGAAAGTGAATATTTTGAGGATTGTAAAATATTTAAGGTTAAAAATTCAGAATTTATGGAATGGATTAAAAATGAGAGCTTTGAAACCTTTGATTGTGAATCTAAAGGCTGTGAACAATATGTAATTTTTACTGTTAAAGAGGTAATTGAGGTAATAACATGTAGTAAACCTGAACTATTAATATATCAGTACTGTTAAAGGTATAACTAAATGGTTACTAAGTTAATATTGAATAAATAAAGGGCAATAATGTTTATTTTATTTATTGCCCTACTATGTTATCTCTAATATTTTATATATTCTGTGACTAAGTCAGTAAAAAGGATACCATCTAGACGATCTATTTGATGACAAAAACATTTTGCCAAATCCTTTGTACCAATTAATTTGATATCTTTACAATCTTCATTTAGTGCTTTTATTGTAACTTTTGCAGGTCTTTTCAATTTCCCAAATATGTTAAGAATACTTAAACAACACCTTTACTTTGATCAGCTCTAGATTTTCTTTCACTTTCTTCAAAAAGAAATACTTCTTCTATATTTCTATGAAATACTTTAGCAATATCGTATGCTAACCATATAGATGGATCAAATTTTTCTTTTTCAATAGAATTAATTGCCTGTCTTGATTCAACTACAAGATTACCTAATTGTTCTTGGGTTAGACCTAAAGATTCACAAAACTGTTTTAATCGATTTTTCATTGTTTTTAGCAAAACAGCATACTAAAAAGCTCAGTTACTAAGTCCACCTCGTTTCTATATATTGTAACATTGACCTTACATAAATAATATAGTACTATCTAAAATTTTTATCACGTTAACCTTACATTTTGGAGTAATAATGAATTTGTTAAAGTAAAATAAGTTATGTCCACTAAATATATTTTGTGGTAAAATATTACTATTAATAATAAAGGACACAATTTAGAAGCAAGGATGTGTAATTAGATAATGAAATACAATAAAAATAAGAAAAAAATTCTAATAATATGTTTATTTTTTATTATGATAATACCATTAATGGATTCTCGTTTCTATTTGAGCTACATATTAAATAAAGAAGATTATATAGTTGAAAATGCAATCATAACTAATATTGATTTTTATCATAGTGGAAGGTCTGGTTCATATCAAAGTAGTGTTGAATATCAGGTTGAAGATAAAATTTTAACAGGTAAAATCAGAACAGATATTAGGGATTTTGTTGGAAAAGAGATTACTATTAGTGTTAATAAAAATAATTATGCTAAAATATTTCCTAATAAATATGTTTTTGAAAAGAAACCTATTTTTCATTCTATAATTATTGGAGGTGTTACTATTTGTACAATTTTTTTAATTGTTGATTTGATTAGAAAAAGAAAGTAGGAGTTTTAAAAACTCAGATTTAGGGGGATTAAATGTTATTTAAAACAAAAGAATTTTATATAGATAAAGCCAAGGAAGAAGATTTTCATGATATTATTGATATTTATAACTCGAATAAAAATTTTCTCTTAATTCATATGGATAAAGAAAATATAACAAAGAGCTGGCTAACTAATGAATTTAAACAGATGGAGAATGTAGGTTTTTATTCTTGTAAGATTGTAGATATAGATTCAAATAAGATCATAGGGTTAATGGATTTCAAAATAGAAGAAGAAACATATTTATCCCTTATGATGATACATGGAAATTTAAAAAATAAGGGGATGGGGAAGAAAGTCTTTCAATCCTTTGAAGAATATGTCTTGTCAAAAGAAAGTAAGAAAATTAAGATTGATGTAGTTATTAATTATAGTAAAGATGTCCTTACGTTTTGGCGTAATAATGGATTTGTTAAAGTAAAAGAAGTTGAGTTAAATTGGACGGGAAAAGTATTACCTGCTATAACTATGATGAAAATATTATAAAGGAGGTTAAAATGAATATAATGTATATAGGTAAACATAATCTATAACTATAAATTATTCATGATTGGAGCTGGTAAGTTGAATAGAAAGGTAATTAATTGGAATTGGGAGAATGTTGATGCACAGAAGAGTTTTTTAGAGTGGCAAGGAATGCCAGATGAAAAAGTAACAAGGGAAGAAGTTTCTAAGATAGAAAGCATTCTTAATATACATCCACCTCTAAAAATATTGGACATAGGTTGTGGGGTAGGGAGGCATTCAATTGAATTTGCTCAAAGAGGATATGATGTCAGAGGTATAGATGTGGCAGAAACTTATTTAAATCAGGCAATAGAAAGAGCTAAAATACTTAATTTGAATATTACATTTGAATTAGAAAGAGGATCACAGATTGCTGAATGTAAAGCATATGATTTTGTAATTGCTTATTATCACACATTAGGTTTTATGGAAGATAAGGAGTTAGAGATTCAGTTAAGTAATATTTATAATTCCATAAAGGAAGGTGGAAAGTTTCTTTTGAGAACAGCAGGCCCACAGATTATTCCTTCTATAATACAAGAGAAAAGAAGAGATTGGGCAGAGAAAGATAAAAAATATATATTAAGTGAAAAATTTATTGAAGATGGATATAGGATAGAAAATTGCATAATGATTGATACAATTAAGGATGAAATTATAGAATACAGAGAAAGACAAAGAGCATTTTCATTTCAGGATGTTATTAATTTGTTAAGTGATTCAGGATTTTCTAATATAGATTGTTATAAGGATTTAGATGGTAGTTTTGCTGATGATGAAGAGTTTGGAGTGTATGTATGTACAAAATAAATGAAGGGCAATAGGCATAGTTAAAATGTTTATTGCCCTTAAATTTTTAAAGAAAATAATTTTCTCAAGAAAGGAATCTTCCTAAGTAAATAAACAAATCCAAAACAAGTAGGTAGTACAATTAAAGTTACAGAATACATCTTTACCACAGGATTTAGTTTAACAGAACTTAAGTACATAGTAACAGCAACTAAAATTGGTGGATGAAAAACATATACTCCAAAAGCATTTTTTGAAATGAATGAAACAAAATTGCTTTGAGTGTTGAATTTTTCTCGAAAGATAACTAATATCCCTATAGAGATAGCTATGGAAAAGAAAGATTCCAATGTTGAGTAGGTTACTGATTGCCATGTTAATCCTCCAAATAGTAAGTTAGTATCCTTTGAAGTTTTAAACATTAAAATTATCCAAAGAGGTAATCCAATAAATAAGCCAAGCTTAAACCAAAACATCCCTAGTTTGTATGGAATAGCTGACAATATGCTAGTTTTATACGTTATGATCCCAACTAAAAAAAGTATTATATATGAAGGAAAATATCCAAGTTGTATAAAGTTTCCTGGAGTTGTATTAAATAAAAGAACTCCAACAGGAATGAAAATCCTTGTTAAAAATAGAAAAAATGCTATAATAACAATTAACAGGAATACTTTTCCATTTCTCAAATATATGGGAAGTTTTCTGATTTTAGTATCTATTGTTGATTTTTTAAATAATCTTTCTACTATTATATATACAAAAGTAAAAATAAGTAAAGCTAAAGTAAACCACAAAGGCCCTGAACAACTTAGAAATCTGAATGAAATTATATAATTTATGTACCATGATAAAAAGTCCTTCGATTTAATGTTATTAAATGAATCAATAATCAGCATGGTAATAGGATGAATTATAATCATATAAATTAAAGTTGGAATTCCAAGTCTCAAAAGTCTTTCTTTGATAAATGCTTTATGTCCTTTTTTATGAGAGGATCTTGCTGAAAAATACCCTGAGATAAAGAAAAGCAAGCCCATAAAATATGCTTGATTAAGGGAACCGTATATTCTAAATAACAATGTTGAAATAATATCAGTATTTGCAGGTTCTTTATAATACCATAATCCAATGTTGCTATAGGTAACATTTAGATGCATAATTACAATAAAAATAATGATAAACCATCTAATGTTATCAATGTACAATAACCTGCTTTTATGTTTGTGCATAATAAGCCCCCTTTATGATAGAATCAAGGTTTTAATGCTGAAAGTACATAGTATATAATTTTTAATGTCAATGTTTACATGGCGAATTTCAGCATGTTTAAAGAAAATTTTCACTTTGAGTATTATTCTGGCTATTTTAAGATAAATCTATTTATTTATTCTTTGTATTATAAGAAAATTATATTATAAATAACTAAAATTTTTCTTATAAATACTTTTTACTAATATGATATTTGTTGGCTAGAATAGTGAAAGGGCAATTTACTGATATATCTTATGATACCGTATACATAACAGGAGTGACTTATAAGAGCTTTAGTATTATATAGTGATTTAAGCTACTTCTAATTAACATATTTAAAGGGGGAGTTGTTGTGAGAAAGGTAAAAATCAAAAATATTTATAAGAGGGCATTATCTATAGCAATTGCTAGCACTATGTTTTCTATGATGTCTGGAGGGTTTATTGCCAGAGCTGATAATGAAAATTTAGAAAATCATTTGAAATTGCATTATGATTTTAGTCAGAAAGAAGGAAGCACACTTAAGGATGTTTCTAATAATGGAAATGATGGTCAATTATTTGGTGGTGCTACTTATGTAGAAGGCATTGGTAATGGAGCTTTGCAGCTTGATGGTGTTAATGGTTATGTTAAATTACCAGATAACATTACTAGTGGCTTGAGTGATTTTACAATTAGTACAACTTATAAAATAGACTCAGCTTCACAATGGGCTAGACTTTTTGATTTTGGAAGTGGTGTAGATAATTATATGTTCTATACGCCAACATCTAATCAAAGCACTTCAAGAATTGCTTTTAGCAAAAACTCTAAAGAGACTTATTATGATACAACAAAGTTAGTAAATGACACTAATACTTGGAGAAACCTAACTTTAGTTATGTCTAAAGGTAATTTAACCATTTATGATAATGGTGATGAAATATTAAATAAAAAGGTTGATGTAACTTTAAATCATTTAGGAAATACAACAAGAAATTTTATTGGGAAATCTCAATATGATGGAATACTTTCAAAATATAATGATCCTTATTTTAAGGGAAAAATAGCTGATTTCAAAATATATGATACAGCACTTGATAAAGATAATGTAAAAGAATTATCTTTGGGCCTAGAAGGGGATTTATTAAGTAGTGATGTAAAAAAATTATCATTAAATAATACAGAAGTCAGTGGAGATATCACTTTACCAGCAGTTGGAGAATATGGCTCAAAAGTTACTTGGACTTCAAGCAATAATGATGTTATAACATCAGAAGGTAAAGTTAATAGACAAGCTGTGAATACTAAAGTTAAATTAATAGCAACAGTAACTAGAGGGGAATTAAGCTCTACAAAAGATTTTGATGTTACAGTTTTAGCTCCAAATCAAAAGGAAGATATACAAAAAGATTTCAATGAATTATCTGTTGGACTTGTTACTGTAGCCACTGAAGACTTATATCTTAAAACAACTGCCAAATATGGATCAACTGTTTCATGGAAATCTTCAGATACATCATTAATAGAAGATAACGGAAAAGTCCATAGACCAGCAAAAGGAGAAGGAAATAAAAACGTAACTTTGACAGCAACAATAAGAAATGGAGATTATACTATGTCTAAAGATTTCGATGTAAAAGTTTTAGAGGAATATTCAGCATATGTAATGGCTTATTTTACAGGAGAACAAACTGAAATAAGTGATTCATTACATCTTGCTTATAGTTATGATGGGGTTAATTGGACAGCACTTAATAACAATAAAGGTATTTTATTCCCAAAAACAGGAACTAAGCATATTCGCGATCCTTTCTTATTTAGAAAACAAGATGGATCATTTGGATTACTTGCAACTAACAATTGGAGTAGCAATCAAATTTACACTTGGAATTCCAATGATATGATTAATTATAGTGATGAAAATCTCGTTACCATGAATTCAGATGGACAACATGCATGGGCACCAGAATGTATTTATGATAAGAAAAATGGACAATATAGAATCTTTTGGTCTGGAAATGTAATTTATTCTAATACAACAAGTGATTTTAAAACTATGTCAGATCCTAAGGAATACTTTAATCCAGGCTATTCAGTAATTGATGCAACTGTAGTAGAAAATAATGATTCCTATTATATGGTTTATAAAGATGAAACTAATTCAGGTAAGAGTATAAAAGTTGCTAAATCTAATTCTTTAGAACCAGGTAGCTTTAATGTTATCACTAATAATTTCATAACAAATTCTAAATGTGAAGGGCCAACAGTAGTCAAATCTTTAAATTCAAAGGATTGGTATGTATTATATGACAGATATTATGAAGGTAAATGGGGAGCAGTAAAAAATACTAACCTAGATGATGAAGCTGGCTGGAAAACTTTAAGTGGTACTGAATTTACAATACCAAAGGGTGCAAGGCATGGAAGTACTGTTAAGGTTACAGAAGCTGAACTTGATAATTTGAAAAATAAACTAGGAAATGTAACCAATACTGGAGTAGAAGATGTTACAGTTACAACTAAAGAAGGGGTAAAGCCAGAGTTACCAAATAAAGTACAAATGAAGTATAGTGATGGCTCTACTGAAAAGATGGATGTAAATTGGGAGAATGTTGATGAAAGTAAGTATAAAAGTGAAGGTTCTTTTGAAGTTAAAGGAACTGTTCCAAATTTAGATGAATATTCTAAACCATTGATTGAGCAAAGAGCAGATCCATATATATACAAGCATTCTGATGGATATTATTATTTCACAGCTACAGTTCCTGAATATGATAAGATTGTTTTAAGAAGATCAAAAACAATTGAAGGATTAAAGGATGCAGAGGAATTTACAATATGGACAAAACATGCTACTGGAGAGATGGGGTCTCACATATGGGCACCAGAGCTTCATTATATTGATGGAAAATGGTATATGTATTTTGCAGCCGGAGGAGCAGAAGATGTATGGGGAATAAAACCTTATGTGCTAGAATGCGATGGGGACAATCCAATAGATGGAACTTGGACTGAAAAGGGAGTTGTTCAAAAAGCAACTGAAAATAATTCGGTAGTTAATGCTTTTTCAAATTTCTCACTTGATGCAACTACATTTGAACTTAATGGACAAAGATATCTAGTATGGGCACAAAAAGATGCAGCAGGTAATTCTAGTCTATATATGGACAAGATGGTTAATCCATATACAATAGAAGGTAATCCTATTCTTTTAACTTCACCAGAGTATGGATGGGAAACTATTAGATATAATGTTAATGAAGGGCCAACTGTTATAAATAAAAATGGAAAAGTATTTATATTATTTTCAGCAGCTGGAACAGGCTCAGAATATTGTGTGGGCATGCTACAAGCAGATGAAAAAAGTGATTTGATGGACAAAACTTCTTGGAAGAAGACAGCTTATCCTGTATTAACAACTGAAGATTTAAAAGGAGAATATGGACCAGGACATTGCACATTTACAGTAGATGAGAAAGGTAATGATATTTTAGTTTATCATGCAAGATCTTATGCAGAAATAAGTGGAGATCCATTAAATGACCCTAATAGAGGTGCAAGAATTTTAAGAGTTCACTGGAATAGTGATGGAACTCCAAATTTAAGAATGTCTAACGAAGATGTTTTAAATGATAAATTTAAGACTGTTACAGCAACAGTAAATGTAGTTAAAAAGGAAAAAACTATAACAAGTATAGATAAGACTAGTTTAACTACAGAAGTAGGAAAATCTGTTGATTTACCAAATGTTGTGAATGTAAATTATAGCGATGGCACACAGAGTCGGGTTGAAGTATTGTGGAATAAATATAATGAAGAATTACTAAATAAACCTGGAAAATTTGAAGTTGAAGGAACTGTTCAAGGAATAGAAATTAAAGCTGTAGCTGAAATCACAGTTTTAAAACCAGACATTCCAGATCCATCTATTTTTGATATCATTAAGAATTTCTTTGATAATATATTAGATTGGTTGAAGAAGATATTTAATTAACTCCTTCTTTAAGAAAGATATATACAAAAAAATCAAGATATGCTTAAAAATATTTAGGAAGATGAATAAATATTTCTAAATTGGATAAAAATTATAATGAGGTTAAGTGGAAATTGCGATAATTTTTGCTAATTAAAAAAGAATCTAAGATATAATATTCGGAGTGTTATATCTTGGGTTCTTTTTCTGTTTATATAAAAAGGTTATTATTATATTAATAAATATAATAAGGAGTAGGTTAAATGAACTATAAAGATTATAAAATGATAAAAATAGGTAATTATTGCTCAGTAGGAATATTTGGAGATAATATTTAAATGAGGTATTTATGGCGGCTTGCTTATGAGGAGATTAAGTGTAATAAACATCCAAGAGGGACTTATTGTGAAATAATAAAATAATTACCTAAAGTTAAAATAAAATGTTAAAATGTTGTAGAGTAAAAATTTTTAGTAAGAAATAAATTTAAGGTGAATTTTATGAGAAATAGAAAAATAGACATATGGATTAAGCTTGCTATAATTTTAATAATAATAGTATTAGGCAGGTTTTTATATTGTGTTAGTAATGGAGAGTGGAAAAAAGAGATTTTACAAACAATAAGTATAATAACATCAGCAACTGTTATTATATACTTACGATGTAAAAAAGAAAAGCAATAAAAGAAAATGTACCATTATAGGACAAGCTACTTGTGGTTCAAATTAAGGGGGAAAAATGAAAAAAATATTTGTGGGATTAATAATATGTGCAGCAACAATTGCTTGTGTTAAATTTATTTCATATTCAAATGAATATAGAATACCAGATGATAAAAAACAATTAGAAAATTTTATAATGGATTATGATAATTCAGAACTTATGAATAATGTAGATGAAATTCCTGAAATCAGAAATGACCTAGATTTAGATGATAAGAAATTTATCTTCTCTACTTTTACTAATTTCACTGGTTACACAGAACTTAAGAAAGGATTTAATGATAAATATAAAATTATTTCTCAAGGACGTGATGGCAATTACATAGATAATAGAGTATTTGAAACAAATAAAGGGAAGTATCTTGTTTTTTGGGGTAAAAATCCTCATAGGAAAATTTCATCTGTAAGTGCAGAATTGGAAGGTAAAAGATATAGAATTATGATACCTGAAAAAGAATACTATATGAGCTATTGCAAAGTTCCAGCTGATATAAAAAATCAAATTTCTTCTATAGAAAATATAAAGTTATTTGATAAAGATGATATTGATATTTCTGATGAAATGTTTGAGGTTTTACTTAGGGGACAATCAAAAAATTAATAATTTTTCAATTGAGATTTTTAGAATGGAGAATAAATGAAATGAAGAATAATACTAATGATAATATTACAGAAAAGACTAGAGAAATACGTGCTTTGTATGATGAAACAACAATTAGGGTATATCAAGCATATAACGATAAAATTGCTGATGAAGCTATAATGTTAGGGACATTTGGACAAAGTTTTAAGATGGAGAGAATGACTTGGATTAAACCATCATTTTTATGGATGATGTATAGATCAGGATGGGCAACAAAAGATGGACAAGAAAGAATATTAGCAATTGATATAAAGCGAGAAGGATTTAACAAAATTGTTGAAGGTGCTGTGATATCTTCATTTGGTGAGAGTGACTACACATCTTATGAAGAGTGGCAAGATAAAATTAAAACATCAGAAGTTAGATGCCAATGGGACCCTGATAGAGATATATTTGGAAACCCATTAAATAGAAGAGCTATTCAGCTAGGTTTAAAGGGAAGTATGGTTAAAAGCTATGTACATGATTGGATTGTGAGAATTACTGATATTACTGATGAGGTGATTAAAATTAGAGAATCAATAAAATCAAGGGCTTTTGAGGAAAGTATGTTACCAGTTGAATATAAATATTGTTTTGATGAATTATAAGTTTAAGAAAAATAGAATTTGAATTGAAAAGTTATATTAAAACAATAAATGAATTTTTAAATTATTGATAGCTTATATATCCCATAGCTTTACCTTCTACAATCAAAATAAAATTTATAATATGAAATCCCAAAATTCCAAGACAAACAAAGAAACTAATAAAATTAAATAATGTTATGAATAAGCCAAAAAAAATACAATATATAGAATTAAATATAGCAAAATTTAATTGCAGTTTTAAAAATTCATTAGATTTCAAAAATGTTATTTTGTATTTTCTATTATATCTTTTAGTATAATAATTAAGGTTATCTTTACGTAAAAAAGAGTATATTAAATAAACAATACCTAAAAATACTAATAATAACCCGAAAAGATTCATTTTATTCACTCCTCGAAACAATAATATAGATTGATTGATACTTCATTATAAAGCAAAATGAGAAAATATTACAAGCATTTAATGAGGAGAAAAGTAAACATGTTTCAAAAAAAATAATTTGATAAAAAATAAATAATATTATAGAATTGTTAGGAAAATATATAATAGGGGATAAAACATATGATAAAAAAAGGAGCTTTATACAGATTACATACTTATTAAAAATATGAATAAGATAACTGAAAATTATAATGAAAAACTAGAAAGAATACAAGTAAATTAAAAAATTAGGGACAGAGGTTGTGGTAAACTTCTATCCCTTTAAATTTTTAATCATTATTTTCGCAATAAAACTTAAAAGATTCTCCAATAAATCTAGCTCCACCTTTCCCAAATTTCTTATCTGTAGGACTCAGATCATTATTGGCATTTTTTAAATAAAGATCAGCTAAACTTGAAATAACTGCATTAGATTTCAAGCCAGAATCTATTCTATAAAAATCATAATTCTCTTTAGTTGTTTCAGCTATTTCATGAACAATTTCTTGAATCTCTTTGGAAGTAGGGTCTTTACTTAAATCAGATGTTAACTTTACATATAATCTATCTAATTTAGGCATCTTATCTTTTAAATGAATTTTAAAAACCTCTCCCCAGAATTTAGCTGAGCCACTACCATATTTTTTATCAATTATTTCTATCCATTTTGGCTCTTTAGAAAAACTTTTAGAGTGATGATACCAACGAGTATCACCTTTAATATCCATATTAAAAAGTTTATAATCCTTTTTTACTGTATCAGTTATTTCTTTAGCTATTTGTTGAATTTCTTCTGAAGAGGGATCCTTAGTTAAATCTGACAAAAGCTTTACAGATAATTCTTTCAACTTTGGATTATTATCATTAAGAAAGTCATCTTCAAATTTATCTGTTTCATCAGAAATAGTTGTTAACATAGGATTGTTTAAGCCCTCTTTCATAGCTTCAACAAAATTTTTCATACTTCCATAAGTTTTGGTAGCACCTTCAACTATCTTGTCCTCATTTGCTTTAATTTCTTCTAGCATTTCATTAAATTTATCTGGGTCTCCAAAACGTTTAATAGCTCTATTTTTGTCTTTATTATTATATTCTTTCAATATATTATAATATTCAGTCATATCAAATTCTTCAAAACTCATAGTATTCTCTCCCTTTATGGTTTTATTTATAAGCTCTATCAAGCCATTTAATCTATTTCGTTTTATGATTAGTAGCTTTTTTTGATTTTCTAGAGCTTGCATTTTATTAAAATTAGGTTTATCCATGATTTCTTTAATTTCTTTTAGAGGTATGTCAAGTTCCTTAAAAAATAAAATTTGTTGTAAACTTTCAAGAACTTCATCATCATAAAGCCTGTAACCTGCATCTGTAACTGTACTTGGTTTTAGTAAGCCTATTTCATCATAGTAATGCAGCATACGTACACTTATTCCTGTCAAATCTGAAACTTGTTTTACTGTTCTCATGGTTATTCCTCCAAATATGATTTTAGAGCTATAAATGCCAACCAAATACTCTGCCGGCTATGAATTGTGGTGGATATTTCCAAGCTCTACTTTTATATTACACTATGACATGGTGTTAGGGTCAACACTTTAAGGCCTATGTTAAGGATATTTTTAAATAATCTGTAATAAAAAATGATATAATCTATATAACAAATGAAGGGGAGTGGATTATTATTAATTACTTGAAATTAGGCAAAGAAATATCATATGCACTTAGACATGCTCCATGGGAATATGAATTAGAATTAGATGAAGGGGGATGGGTTAGTGTTGAACAATTATTAACTGCATTAAAAGAAAATAGCAAGTGGGAAAGTATAACCAAAGAAGACTTAGAATATATAATTAAAAATTCAGATAAAAAGAGGTATGAGTTAGTTGATGAAAAAATAAGAGCTTTATATGGACATTCTGTGCCAATGAAGATATTAAAAGAAAGTCAAGAGCCACCTGATGTATTATTTCATGGCACAGCAAGACGTTTTATGGAATCTATAAAAAACTTAGGATTACAGCCAAAAGGAAGGCAATATGTTCATTTGTCAGCAGATATAGAAACTGCATTTCAAGTTGGAAAAAGGCATGATAATAAGCCAGTTCTTCTAATGATAGATGCAAAAAAAGCTTGGAAAGATGGTATTAAATTTTATTTAGGTAATGATAAAGTTTGGTTAGCTGATTATGTTCCTAGTAAGTATATACATGGATTTGAATAAAAAGAATAAGGAGAATTAGTATGTTTGCATCATTAAGAAAAAAACCATTTATATTATTAGGTGTGGCTTTAACTATTATAGTGTTAATTATCGTAATAAAAATGGAAAGTTCTAATACAACTACAGCCTCAAATGCTAAAGGTGAAGAAATAATAGCAGAAGCGGATACAGATAAACAACTAGCTAATGAAGATGAAACTGAAAAATCTGATAATACAGATGTACAACAAAAAGCTGTTCAAGAGCCTGATCCGGTTCAAACACAAGAGAAAGTAGAGAAAGATACTAATCCTATTAATAAAGAGGAGAGTAACAAGCAAAATACAAAAGAAAAGACAACAACACCTAATAATAGTCAAGAAACTCAATCTGCTTCACAACCTAAAGGAAATATTAAATTCTTTATGCAATCTAGTTGAACATTGTGCCAACATATTCATCAAAAGGAATACGTACTGCCACACCTGTTTCATCTAATTTATATTGTGTTCCTTCAATAGGATTTTTATTATTAATTAAGTTCATTCCAGTTGCATAGATAGCTTTAACCATTTCTAGGGGGTCTTGCGATGGAGAACCTAATATGATTCCTTGTGAAATAAGTTCCTTAGCTTCAGGAACTAAGTCAACTCCAACGATTGGAATTAGCTTGGATTTATCGTCCTTATTATAACCATATTTTTGAAGAGCTTCAACAGCACCAATTGCCATGGAATCATCATTTGAAATTATTGCTTCTATTTTGTTGCCATATCTTTTTAATAACGAATCTACTGTACTACGAGCTAAATCAGTATTCCAATTTAAAACAGGAGCAGCTAGTTCTTGTGTTTTTATACCAGCTTCTTGAATAGTTGAAATAGAATATTTTGCTCTATTAAGAGCTGTGTTATTAAAGGCTTCACCGATTAGTATTACATATTGTAATATGTTATCTTTATTTTTATCAATAACATCTTTATGTTTGTTCCAAGCATCTGAAATCATTTTTCCTTGCAAAATACCAGCTTGTTTTGAGTTTGTTCCTACATATAATGCTTTTTTATAAGACTTTAGTGGATCCAAAGAAAGTGGTTCTCTATTAAAAACTATTACAGGAACATTATATTGGGAAATTCGTGCAATCATTTCTTTTATATTATTAGTATTAACCATATCTAATAATATAAGATCTACACCTTCCTTAAGTTTATGATTAATTTCTGAGTTTTGTATTTCTTCATTTGATTTAGCATCATAAAAATTAAACATAACTTTGCCTTCATTGTTTTTTTGGATATCTTCAAAGTTTTTACGAAGATATTGAAGATAGTCATCAGTAAGGTCTTTTGCAAATAAAGCTATTTTAACAGGGACTCTAGATGAATCAACAGGATCAATCTCTAAAGCCATATAATGCTTAAATCCTGGTATTATATTTAGTATTATAGTTGTAATTATATATATGGCTAAGGTTTTCTTTAATAATTTCATCACATTTGAGTCCTCCTAATTAATGCATTTATAGCTTTATTATGTGTTTTTATAAGAAGTTTATACTAAATTAATATTGTTTTAGTAGATTTAGTAATTACACCTATAGCTGTTTACTAATATGAGAAAATGTGGCAAAATTAAAAGAGAGATATATTAAATGAATAAGGTGAAAATTATGAAGTGTAAAGTAGCAATAGAGGTTATAGCAGTTATGTCTACTATTTTTTTAATTTCATGTAGTAGTAAAAGTACAGGAAGTTTTTCAAAAGAAGTAGCTCCATATACAAAAGAAGATTCAAGTGAATATACATATAAATTTAATAGAGAAAACATAGTTATGAATAATAGTTGTAGCAATTTAAAAATTGTAAAAAGTGATTCTGATGAAATTAAAGTTAGCATAAAAAAATTAGTAGGTGGGGATAAAGAAGAAAACTTACAAGAAGCTTTAGATAATATTAAATGTAGCCTTGAAGACAACATTCTAAAAATAGGGCCAGAAACAGATGATAAAGAACTTATAAATTCTAAAAATATTGAAACCACCTTAAGTATTCCACAAAGTATTACTTCCCTAGACATAAAAAGCAATGTGGGAGATATTAATTTAGAAGGAGATTATAGCAATTTAAGAGTAAATGAAGAAGTTGGAAGGTTATCATATACAGGCAATTTACAACAAGCAAGCATATCAGCAAATGTTGGGGATATTAATTTAAACTTACAGCAATTAGATGCTAGCAATAAATATGATATTAATGGTAGAGCTGGGGATGTTAATATTAAGATTCCAAAGGATAGCTCAATTAATTTAACAGGATCAAGTGTTAAAGATATTAAACTTGGAAAAGAAATTAATTCAAGTAGTGAGGGTTCTACATTTGAAATAAATAGAACAGTTTCAGACATAAAAATTGATAATTAGAATAATATAGTCCTGGTTTTGTAGAATTTTTACAAAACCAGGATTATTTTTTAACTTAATGCATCATAACTTATTTCCATGTTTTTACCATCAAAATATAATAAATCCCCTTCATCTAAATGCCATACAGCCTTCATAACTGTTGGGAGTTTTATTCCATTTATATCTCTATACTCTTCAAAGAGAGCAGACCAACTTACATTTTGTATAGTCTTATTTCCATCATTATATTCTCTATCTTTTGTTGTAAATCTTACAATAGCTCCATTACTATCAAATTCAAAAATTCCACTTGTAGATATTTCATAATAAGTTATATTAACTTTAACATGAGTCGCATCCAGTTCTTCAAAGTTAACAAAGTCTTGTAACAAAATATTTGGTATTACTAGGCTTTCAGATAAGTAAGTAACAAGGCATGCCTTGTTCATGGATGTACCTTTTTCATCAAATAAAGTTATAAGTTTTCCTATTTGCCCTTTCATCCTGCCTATACCATCTTCATAAGAATCAAGACCTTCAAAAGGGATACCCATGATGCTTGTATCAATTAAAGCAAACCTTTTGAGTTCAGATACAAAACTGTACAATGTATATTGTATTTTTAATTTCTTTGAGCCTTGCACAAAATTCACATCACTAAAATGAACTCTTGCATTAGACATTTTTGGGGTACTGATATAACCACAATAATGAAAGTATTTTTGCAACGGATTCGGTAATTTTGAAATATCTTCCTTGGTAAAGTTAACATGATTTTCTTCTAACTTGTTAGGATTATTTCTTATTAATTTTTTAAATTCAGATTTGATTGGAGAATATGGAATACAGAACCATACCAATATAGCTAAAATCAATATAATCAATAAAAACATAATTTCTCACCTCTATGTATTATATTTTACTATTATTTTGAAAAAGTGCATATAAAAATATAGCTGATAAATTAAGAAATGTAAATCTAGGTTATATTTATAAGGTATAGGGGAAAACTAAACTACTAGGTATTTATTTCTATCATTGGGAGGGGAAATATGAGAGTTATTAATGTCTCCAGTTTAAAGGGAGATGAAGTTCTTGGAAGGCAAATTTATGATGAATTAGGCAGAGTTTTACTTAATGTTGGAGTGAAATTGAAGCCTTTCTATATTGAAAAAATTAAAGAACTTGGGATTCATTCTGTTTATATTGATGATGAGATTTCAAAAAATGTGGTTATTGAAGAAAGTATTTCTGAAAAGACAAAGCAAATGAGTAAAATAGCCGTTAAGGAAATGGTTAGTAAATATTGTCGTGAAGGAAAAACGGATAGTAGTAGTGTTATGAATTCAGTAAATGAAGTAATCGAGGATATTTTGTCAAATAAAAATATACTGATAAATGTTGCAGAAATAAATTCAAGTGATAATAATATATATTCACATTCTATAAATGTGTGTACATTGGCAACAATAATAGGAACTCATATGGGATATAGCAGGTTAAATCTTAGGGATATATCTGCAGGTGCACTTCTTCATGATATAGGTAAGATAAAAATTATGAATGATAAGAAACTTCTAGCAGAATTTAAAACTAAGGAAGAATTAGATAAATATATTGAGGAGATGCATCCAAAGATTGGTTATGACTTTTTAGGAGAACAGCATGTTTGGAAAGCATCTGTTAAAGTAGCTGCACTAATGCATCATGAAAGGATTGATGGCAGTGGCTATCCATTAAAATTACAAGGTGATGAAATAAATAAAATTGCAATGATAGTGTCTGTATGTAATGAATTTGATAATTTGATATCAGGTAGAAATGAGGTGCAAAGTAAAAATGTCCATGAGGTTATTGAATATCTTATAGGCATGAGTAACATTTATTTTGATGAGGAAATAGTCAAAAAGTTTACCATGAATATTGCTGCTTTTCCAACAGGTAGTGGAGTAATTTTAAGTTCAAATGAAAAAGGATTAGTAGTAAGACAAAATAGCTCAATGCCAATGAGACCTGTAGTAAAGGTTATATATGATAGGCTTGGAAATTTACTTTCAGAACCTTATGAAATAAATTTATTAAAAGAGTTGACTCTTTTTATTAAAAAAACATGTGATCTTTAGATTGGGGGGGAGATTCTATGAGTAATGAAGATAATTGCACAAACATCAGGTATTCTAATGATTGTCTGAAATTAATTAACAAAACATTTCAGAAACTTTTAGATTTAGATAACATTAATCATAATATTGAATTAAAAAAATCTCTGGAGGAAATTGGCTTGTTTTTTGATTTAGATAGAATTTATATCTATTATTTTTCTAAGGATCTTACCTTTATGAAAATAGAATGTCAGTGGAATAAGAAAGATATAAAGCCTAAAAGGGAAATATCAGAAGATGAGGTGGTTTATGCACTCCCATGGTTAATTCGTTCCATAAAAAATGATGATTTAATAGTAATAAATGATACAGAAAAATTACCTAATGAAGCAGTATTGGAAAAAGAAATTTTATTGAAAGAAGGTGTAAAGTCTACACTTTTAGTTTCCTTAAAAAATGAAAAAAGTTTAATTGGATTTGTAGGATATGAAAGTTTATCAAAGATTATCAACTGGAAGGATGACCAGATTAATATATTAACAGATATTTCAAAGGTGTTCTCTTATATAAAAAACAGAATTGAAAAGGAAAAGTCATATGAATTAACACTTAATGGGCAAGCAATTTTACTAGATAATTCTGAGTCACAGATTTGGGCTTTAAGCAATGTCACTTCTTATTTAACTGTTAATACAGCTCATGCAAAGTTTTTTGGCATGGAGAAAAGTGATATGGAATATCAGGATTTATACGATATATTTGATATAGATACAGCAAATAAGTTTTCTGAAAGTAATTGGGAGTTATTTAAAAAGGATGAGTCAGCAGAAAAGGAACTTGAAATTGAGAATTGGAAAGGTGAAAAGAGGCTACTTCAAATTAGAAGCAATCCACATAAAGATGAGAAAGGTAATGTTAAGTTTCTTATTTGCACTGCTGAGGATATTACAGAACAGAGAAAAGCCGAAATGGAGCTATTTAAGGCAAAAGAACAAGCAGAAGCAGCAAATATTGCAAAGGGGCAGTTCCTTGCTAATATGTCTCACGAAATAAGAACACCTATTAATGGAATATCAGGATTTCTTCAACTTTTACAATCTACTGAATTGTCTTTTGAACAAAAAGAGTTTATACGTGAGGCTAAATTTGCTTCAGAAGTATTATTACATATTATTAATGATATATTAGATTTTTCAAAGATAGAAGCTGGGAAATTAATTATGGAAGAGATAAAGTTTAACTTAAGAAATACTGTTGAAGATACAGTTTCGATACTTGTACCTAAAGCTCTAGAAAAGGGGGTTGAACTTTATACCATGATTAAGGGTAATGTTCCAGAAGAGGTTGTGGGAGATCCATCACGACTTATGCAGATATTAATCAATCTTATAAATAATGCAATAAAATTTACTCATAAAGGCGAGATTTCTGTTACAGTTGAATGTATGGAAGAAGTGAATGAAATAGCTATACTTAGATTTGAAGTAAAGGACACTGGAATTGGAATTCATAAAGAACATATAAGTAAAATCTTTAAATCATTTAGTCAAGCAGATGCTTCTACAACAAGAAAATATGGAGGAACAGGCCTTGGGCTTGCAATTTCAAATGAATTAGTTAAAATGATGGGAGGTGAAATTTCTGTTGAAAGTGTAGTTGATGAAGGGTCCACATTTAAATTCGATGCAAAATTGAAGGTAAGTAAAAGAGCTTCCAAACAGAAATTTTCCTTTGATAAACTTAATGGAGTGAATATTTTAATTGTTGATAGCAATGAAAATAATAGGAAAATATTTAATTCATATCTTGAAGATGTTGGACTTAAAGTATTTGAAGAGAAAGATGCCGCCAGTGCCATTAATAGGATTTTTACAAATGCGAATATGAAAAATAAAATAAGTGTTGCTATAATAGATTATCAACTTAAAGATATGAATGCTTATGAACTTGCAACTACATTAAAAACAATACCTTTTGCAAAGGATATAAAGTTAATAATAGTATTTTCTGCAACTAAAATTGGGTGTGATAAGGCGATGAAGGAATATGGATTTTTATCTTGTTTAAACAAACCAGTAAGAAAGGATGAATTACTCCAGTCTATTGCTTCTGTATTAGACTTAAAAAAGGAAGATAAAGAAGATGATAAGCATATAACAAAGTCAATGGCAAAAAAAGTGGATAATTCAGAAAGACAGAAAATTTTATTGGTTGAAGATAATATAATGAATCGTAAAATTATTATAAAAATGCTTGAATTACATCATATGACTTGCGATGTGGCAGTGAATGGTGTTGAAGCATTAAAAGAAGTATCAGAAAAAGAATATGATATTATTTTTATGGATTGCCAGATGCCATTAATGGATGGATATGAATGTACATCAAAAATAAGGCTATTAGAAGGAGATAAGAAACATACTAAAATTATTGCAATGACTGCTAATGCTATGATAGGTGATTATGAAAAATGCATTGAGGCTGGAATGGATGATTATATTAGCAAACCTATTGATTTTGATATTATGTTTAATAAGATAAAAGAAAATACTAAAGAGAAAGGATTTATGTTCGACTATAATAATATAATAGATAATAATATTGAACAATTTGTAGAGACAACAGGGCTTAGCAAAGAAGATGCAAAGGAGATATTTGAAGATTATATAAAACATTTACCTGATTTATTTAAAGAAATTAATGATTCTATCATTCAATGTGACTTTAATAAATTGGCTGAAGTTATTCATGAATTAAAAGGCTCATCTGGAACTTTAGGTATAAATTCTATCTATGAATTATCAAAAAAACTAGAGGATGCAGCTTTAAAACAAGAAAAAGATGAATGTGTCAAACTTTTTGATAAGATGAAAGATTTGTTTCTATAGAAGAACTGAAAATAAGGTATACAAAGGAGTAGTTAATGTGAGAAAGGTGTTAATAGTTGATAATTCATCATATATGAGATTATTCATAAAAAAAATTATTGAAAAAATAGAGAGTAGTAGCATATTTGAAGCATCAGGAAAAGATGAGGCAATAGAATCATTTAATAAAGAACAACCAGATATTGTATTTTTGGATTTAAACATGTCTGAGGCTAGGATGGATGGTATCACTGTATTATCTGAAATAATGAAAATAAATCCTGAAACAGTTGTAATTATTACCTCAGCAGTAGGACATGAGCATGTAAAAGATGAATGTTTGCAGCTTGGAGCTAAAGAATATATAAGGAAACCTTTTGATACTAAAGAATTAATTGCTATATTAGATAAATATGAATAATGCAATGTTATTGTATATAATTTACATTTGCAATAAAAACCTAGGAAAATCTTAAGTTTAGATTTTTTCTAGGTTTTTTATTTGTATATGAAAATAGATAGAGAGTAACAATATAAATATAAATTTAATATATTCTAAAAAATATATTTAAACTAAGGAGGAGCCTATGTGAAAAAATATTTTAAATTTTTAATTTCTATACTTATTATTTCAAATTTTATAGGTGATATAACATGTAGTACAAGAGAATTAGAAAACGAAGATAAAAGACAAATACAAACAGTAGATAGATTAGAGAAAATCAAAAAAACAGGTATTTTAAAGGTATTATCATCAGATGAAGAACCATTTTCATATAAAGATCCTAAAAGCAATGAATTTAAAGGAATAGATGCAGAGATTATAAATGAACTAGCTAACCGTTTAGGAATCAAAAAATTGGAGGTCAGATATGTTGCATTCCCTAATATATTAGAAGAATTAATTAAAGATCCAGAAGTGGATTTATTAGCACAAGCAATTTATATAACAGATGAGCGTAAAAAGATAATTAATTTCACAAATCCAATTTACAAAGAGCAAGATGCTATATTAATTAGAGAAGATTCAGGGATAAATAGTAAGGAAGACCTAAAGAATAAAATTATTTCTATAGTTGGAGGCACAGTATACGAAAATGTTGCTAAAGAATGGAAAAGACAAGGTGTGATAAAAGATTATAGACCTTTTTTTGATTTCAAATCTGCACAATATTCATTAGAAAATAAAATAGTAGATGCTCTATTAACTGATTCTATGATGGCAAAAAATATTGTTAAAACTAATCCTAAACAAAAATTAAAATTATTATCCAAAAGTCAATATACGCCACAGTTAAATTTGAATGTAGCAGTTGCTTTAAAGAAGGAAGATGTTTCATTATTAGATGCAATTAATGAGAAATTAGATGAGATGAATAAAGATGGAACTATATATGGAATATTATATAAGCATGGTTTTATTGAAAATTATATTTCATAGGATAGGTAAAATCCTATTGTGAATCTTTATTAAAATAACAAATAAATTTAAACAGATATACATGTTTTAGTAATGGTATTAAGAAAAGCTATAATTTAGTTATTTAATAAATAATTATAGCTTTTTATCATTACTTCACCATATTTCATTTTTAGTAGTATATTATTAATCAATTCCAACTATTTTACTCCTATGTTCCATTAATACAGTGTCATGCCAAATACCATCACCTGTTTTAGCAGGTTTTTCTCTTACTCCTATTTCTCTAAAACCACAAATTTTATGTAATTCTAAGCTTGAAATATTTTCTCGTATTATGCCAGATTGTAAAGTCCAAAAATTATTTTCTTCTGATAGTTTTATTAAATGATTTAATAAAGTTTTTCCAATACCTAATCTTCTATAGTCTGCTCCAATATAAATACTTACCTCAGCTACCCCTGAATAAACACATCTACTTGAAACAGAACTTAATGTTGCAAATCCAAGAACTTTTCCATTTGATTTAGCAACTAACCTACAAGATTTAATATGCCCTTTATCCCATTCTTCAAAGGTTGGAATTGAGTTTTGAAAGGTAGCTAAACCTGTATTAATTCCTTCTAGATAAATTTTAGAAACTTCATTCCAGTCAGAGTTTTTCATTTCTTCGATAGTATAAGTCATTATTAAAAATCCTCCTATAAAAAGATAAAAGATATGTTATGAAATTAATGTTAAAATATCAAGCTAACACTTTTAGGTAAAAAATCTATATAAGTAAATAATAAAGCTAATAGTTATTATTTACAACTATTGTATTTGAAACTTAAAATTTAATAACTTTTGATAAATAATTGGATGAAAAATAGATTTGTAACAAAACTTTATGTTTTAGAATACTATATAGATATATATTTATCTATAAATAAATCATAGAATTAAAATAGTGATAATATTGACTATGTATAGATGATGGTTTATATTGTATATAGATATATATCTATATGGAGGGTATAATATGAATATGGATTATGAAAAAAATGCAAAGCTTATGAAAGCTCTATCCGATCCAAGCAGACTAAAAATAATTGATATATTATCATGTGGAGAAAAATGTGCTTGTGATTTATTAGAACATTTTGATTTTACTCAACCAACCCTTTCTCACCATATGAAAGTATTAATAGATTGTGAGCTTGTTGGAGCTAGAAAAGAAGGGCTTTGGAATCACTATCATTTAAAGATTAATAATTGTAATAAGTTAACTTTATTTTTAATGAATTTAATAACAGAGACAGATGACTGTATCTGCAAAGGAAGAAAATGTGATTGTAAATAAAAAAATATGAATGATAGGAGTGAATTTATATGAAAAAAATGACTATATTTGACCCAGCTATGTGCTGTTCAACAGGTGTTTGTGGCCCTTCTGTAAATAAGGAATTATTAAGAGTTGCAACTACAATAAACACACTTAAAAATAAAGGGGTAGAAATAGAGAGATATAATCTTTCAAATAATCCTCAGTTTTTTGTAGATAATAAAGAGATAAATGAAATACTAAATACAAAGGGAGTAGATGCATTACCTGTAATTATAGTAGATGGAGTTATAGTTAAAGAAGGAAGTTATCCTACTAATGAAGAGTTTTGTAATTTACTAGAAATCCCAACAAGTTATTTAGAAGTTAATATAAAGATGCCTAACAATACAAAGAAACCAAATAAGGGTTGTGGATGCAAGGGTGGATGTTGATAAAAGAGAGGAAGAAGAAATATGTTTAATACATTTAATATAAAGGAAATTAACTTAACCAAATATTTATTTTTCACAGGAAAAGGTGGAGTGGGAAAGACTTCAACAGCATGTGCAGTAGCCTTATCTTTAGCTGATGATGGGAAAAAGATTATGCTTGTAAGTACTGATCCAGCATCCAATCTTCAAGATGTATTTGGAATAGAACTTGATAATAAAGGAGTACAAATTAAGGATGTCCCTAATCTAGTAGTTGCAAATCTTGAACCAGAAGTTGCTGCAGCTGAATATAGAGAAAGCGTTATTGGACCATATAGAGGAAAATTATCAGAGCCAGTAATGAAAAATATGGAAGAACAATTATCAGGTTCATGTACAGTAGAAATCGCAGCCTTTAATGAATTTGCTTCTATGATAACAAATGAAAAAGTCTTTAAAGAATATGATCATATTATATTTGATACAGCACCAACAGGCCATACCTTAAGAATGTTACAATTACCATCAGCTTGGAGTAATTTCATAGACGAAAGCACTCATGGGGCATCATGTTTAGGTCAACTTGCTGGACTTGAAGAGAAAAAGGGGATTTATAAAGATGCAGTAGATACCTTAGCTGATAAAGATAGAACAACTCTTATACTGGTATCTCGTCCAGAAAATTCACCACTTAAAGAGGCTGAAAGAGCTTCAGGGGAACTTCAAGAGATAGGTTTAAGAAATCAAATATTGATTATAAATGGTGTACTTCAAAGCCATGATGATAAACTTTCAACTGCTATTTATGAAAAGCAGCAAAAAGCATTAAAGAATATGCCAGAAAAATTTAAGGATATAGATACATTTGAGATTCCTTTAAGACCTTACAATATAACAGGCCTTGATAATGTTAGGGCTTTGCTTAAAGAAAATCATATTGTAATTAACATGGATTCCTTAAATAATGTGGATATACCAAAGCTAAGAAATGTTATAGGTGATCTTTATAATAGTGATAAAAAAGTTATATTTACAATGGGTAAAGGTGGAGTTGGAAAGACTACTATAGCCTCAGCAATAGCATTAGGGTTAGCTAAAAAAGGCAAGAAGGTTCACTTAACAACTACAGATCCTGCCGCTCATTTAAAGTTTGTATTAGATGAAAGCTATGGAATTTCATTAAGTAATATAGATGAGAAAAAAGAACTTGAGAAATATAGGCAAGAAGTAATAAGTAAAGCAAGAGAAAATAATATGACAGATGAGGACGTTGAATATATTGAAGAAGATTTAAGATCACCATGCACACAAGAAATAGCAGTCTTTAGAGCTTTTGCAGAAGTGGTTGAAAAAGCAGAAGATGAAGTTGTAGTAATAGATACAGCACCTACAGGACATACTTTGTTACTTTTAGATTCAACAGAAAGCTATAACAAAGAAATTTCTAGGTCAGAAGGAGATATACCAGATTCAGTAATTAAATTATTACCTAGATTAAGAAATGAAAAAGAAACAGAAGTTGTTATAGTAACTTTAGCTGAAACCACACCTGTTTATGAAGCTATTAGACTTCAAAAAGATTTAGAAAGAGCAGAAATTCATAGTAATTGGTGGGTAATAAATTCTAGTTTATATTCTACTAATACAACTAATGAAGTGCTAAAAGTGAAGGCAAGTAATGAAATTCAATGGATTAATAAAGTAGATGAAATTTCAAGAGGAAACTTTGCAGTGGTAGAGTGGAAAGAAGAAGACGTAAGAGGAAAAAATTTAATAAACCTAATTTGAAGGAGTGAAAAAAATGAAAGCAAAAGTAGCATTTGTATGTGTTCATAATTCATGCAGATCACAGATGGCGGAAGCTTTAGGAAAACTTTATGGAGCTGATGTATTTGAAAGTTATTCAGCAGGAACAGAAACAAAACCTGAAATCAATCAAGATGCAGTAAGGATAATAAAAGATTTATATAATATAGATATGAATGAGACACATAAATCAAAGCTTTTAGATGAAATTCCAGAAGTGGATGTTGTAGTGAAAATGGGTTGTAATGTTATATGTCCATATTTACCAGCAAAACATACAGAAGATTGGGGATTAGAGGATCCGACAGGGAAAAGTGATAAAGAATTTATAAAAACAGCAAAACAAATAGAAGAAAAGATAAAAGATTTGAAAGCAAGAATTAGTAATAATGAAATTGAATTATAAATAGGGGGAATAATTTTGAGTAATAAATCATCAAGATTATCATTTTTAGATAAGTACTTAACCTTCTGGATATTTGCAGCTATGGCACTTGGAATATTACTAGGATGGGGAATACCTTCAATTTCAACAGGCCTTGCAAAATTAGCAGTTGGAACAACATCTATACCAATAGCTATAGGGCTTATAGTAATGATGTATCCGCCACTTGCAAAAGTAAATTATAAAGAACTTGGGAAGGTATTTAAAAATCCTAAAGTCCTTGGATTATCCTTAGTTCAAAATTGGTTTATAGGACCAATTTTAATGTTTATTCTAGCATTTGTATTTTTAAAATCTGATTCAGAATTAATGACAGGCCTTATTCTTATAGGACTTGCAAGATGCATAGCTATGGTAATTCTATGGAACAGTTTAGCAGATGGAGACAGTGAGTATGCAGCTGCATTAGTTGCTTTTAACTCCATATTTCAAGTAATATTTTATTCTGTGTTCGCATATCTGTTTATTACAGTATTACCACCTATATTTGGACTTACAGGATATGAGGTTCATATTTCCATAGGAGAAGTAGCAACCTCAGTTGCTGTTTATCTAGGAATACCATTTTTACTTGGAATGATTACAAGGCTAATATTAGAACCTATGAAGGGAACAGAATGGTATATGAAAAAGTTTGTTCCTAAAATTAGTCCATTAGCTTTAATTGCATTATTATTCACTATAGTAGTAATGTTTATGTTTAAAGGAAAGTATATTGTGGAACTTCCTCTAGATGTTGTAAAGGTAGCTGTACCACTTATAATCTATTTTATAGTTATGTTTTCTGTATCTTTCTATATAAGTTATAAGTCAGGAGTAAACTATCATCAAACTACAACATTAGCATTTACAGCTGCAAGTAATAATTTTGAACTTGCAATAGCTGTTGCAGTTGCAGTATTTGGAATTCAATCAAGAATAGCTTTTGCTGCAGTAGTTGGACCATTAATAGAAGTACCAGTGATGATAGCATTAGTAAATGTAGCCTTGCATTGGGGAAAAAAGTATTTTTCCTATGATAGAAGAAAAGTGAATAATTAGCATCTATAGAGCAGAGTATGCAATGTACCCTGTTCTTTTTTTATTAAATTTTTAAAGTAAAAATATTTTAAATGTATTGTAAGAGAAGAAATGAAAGATAATATTATAAAATAGAGAATTTGAACTAAGGAGGATTTTGTATTGAAGAAATATTTGAAATTTCTAATTTCTTTAATAATTATAATAAATACTACAAATATCATAGGTAAAGCTACAATACAAGTACCAAATAATAACAAAGCATCAATAAATGAAGTAGATAGATTACAGAAGATAAAAGAAAGAGGAGAACTGACAGTATTATCATCTAATGATGAACCATATTCTTATCGAGATCCTAAAACTGGTACATTTAGTGGGATTGATGCAGATATTATAAGAGAAGTGGCTAAACGTCTAGGTATTAAAGAAGTACGTGCTAAATATATTCCATTTGTTAACCTATTTGACGAACTAATTAAAAATAATAACATTGATTTAATAGTTGATGGGATATCAATAACAGATGAACGAAAAAAGTTAGTAGATTTCACTATTCCTATTTATAAAGATTCAGGTGGATTGGTAATTAGAACTGATTTAGGTATAAGTAGTAAAGAAGATTTAAAGAGTAGAACTCTAGGGATAATTGGAGGGTCAGTGTATCTAGAGGAAGCTGAGAAGTTGAAAAAAGAAGGAAAAATAAAAAATTATATAGCTTTTTCTGATGCAAATTCCTTAATACTAGGAATGAAAAATAGAATTATAGATGCATTCCTAACTGATTCTATAATAGGACAGGATATTATTGTTAAAAATCCCCAGTTAAATTTTAGAATATTATCACCTAATGAATATCCTCCAAATATAGTTTATAATATGGGATATCCTTTAAGAAAAAATGACACTGTCTTATTAAATGCAATTAATCAGAAGTTACAAGAGATGAAGGATGATGGGACAATATATGAGATATTAATTAAGTATGGATTATTTGGAAACTATGTTGATTAGTGCAGTTAGCTAATTGTAATAGACAATTTAATAGTATTATTGATAGAGCTAATGATTTAATGTCATTGGCTTTTAATGCTTAATTTTCGAATTAAGAATATTTCAGTAGACTAACAAAATTATAAAAAAATATATATTTCAAATAGAATTATTGAAAAAAATGCACTTGTGTGTCAAAATGTAAAAGTACGTTTTGAATTAAAATAGTATAAAATTAAATAAGGGGGAAAAAATATGGAATATTGCAAATATTGCAAAAAAGAAATGAGTAATGATGGTGATTTCTGTGGAAATTGTGGAGCCATTAAGTTTCATGGGGGAGAAGATATTTCTAAAAGTATGATTAAACAGTTTGGGTATATATTTACTAATCCTGTTACATTTATTCGTACAAGTACATATGCAAATCTTATTTTTACAGCTTTGACTGCAATGATGATTATTCTAATTGAATTTATAATCATACAAGGAATGGGAAAAAAATTAGATATAGAAATTTCATCCATAGATGCAATTATAACAACTTTAATCATAACATGTATTTTTGCTTTTTGTATGTTTGGAATAGTTAAGTGGATTTTTAAAAAAAATGTAATTTTTATGTCTTTTTTAAACTTAACTTTATCAGTACAATTAATTCTAATTATAACAAATATAATTGGAGCAATATTAGGTGTTATTATACATCCATACATGTTTACAGCATTTGTTGTATTTGGAATCATTATGTATTTGCTATTGATTTATCAAGGAATTAAAGATCTTATAAAAGCTAATGTTATGTTATATTTAGTTACTATAATAGGAAGCTTTTGTGGAATTAGTTTCGTGATATTTATTATTTTAAGAATGTTGTTAAAAAATGCCTTACAATCAATGCTTTAAGGAGGAAGTTATGGAAATAGTAGAGATATTTAAGTCGCCATATAAAGGTGAATTTTGTAATAGTAAATTAAAAATCAAAGAGTCTATAACAATTGCTAGCATACTAGCTTTAGTTTGGGGGATTATTAATATTTTTAGTGTAAAAATATTAGTAGGAGATTTATCTAGAGGAATATTTGGTTATATTGTTGGAAGGTTAATTGACCAAATGCTTTTGAGAGCTTTTATATTGCTTGTAATTAATTATTTTGGTATGATTTTAGTTTTTTCAGCAATAATTTATGTAACTAGCAAAGTAATTTTTGAATTGAAAGTGACATATGAGGAAATATTATCAATTTGTACTTATGCTGCTATTATACCTACAAGTATTACATTTATAAGTGCATTAGTTTCATTATTTAATACAAGTTTAAGTGTAATAATTATAATTATACAAATGATTATTCTGATAATTTTAACATATGAAGGTTTAACTTCGGTAATTATAAAAGGTAAAAGTAAAGTTATATATTCTGTTGCAGGTACTTATATAATTAATTTAGTGTTATTTGGAATTATTGATTATATATTTATAAAATCTATGATTGAGTCTAGCTTAGGCCGTTATTTTTGGTAAGGAGGTATGCCATAGATGAAATGTATTAATTGTAAAAAAGAAATAATAGATGGACAAGCTTATTGTATATATTGTGGTGAAAAATTATCAGATAGCATAGATGAACAAGTCTTTCATGAAGAGAAGGTAGCAGAATATAAAGCAAATGTTAAAGAAGAACTTCCTGTATATAGAGATAAAATGAAAAATAGTTTATTAAAAAATAAGATTGCTGCAGCAATTGGAGCAGTTGTTATATTAATTGCAATCATTGGTGTATTTGTGTTTAATTTCATTAAAGGAATGCCTGTAGGTAAGGAAAAGTTACAACAATACTTAATTGGACAAAGTATAATGATTGATGGAGATTATCATGAAATTAAGAGTGATGAAATTAAATCTTTAGAAATTACATCAAGAACATCTGAAAAGAAAATAAATGATAAAATTGAAGGTAAACTTTATTTGGATATTGATAATGCAACAGTTGAAGCTGATATTAGTTATGAATTAAATTATGATAAAAACAATAGTAAGTGGCTATTTAGAGCTATAAGAAATTCTAATGTTGATAAAATTGAACCTAAGGTTGATTTAAATGATAGTATAAAAGAATTATTAAAAAATACAAAAATTAGTTATAACTATGACAGTATTGATTTAAAAAAAGGATTATTAAAAGACATAAAAGATATTAATATTGATGGTGAAGGTAATAAGAAGTCTGGAACTGCTAAAATGGAATTATCTAATGGAGTAGTTGAAGCTACAGTTTTAGCTAATTTTGATGCTAAATTTGACTTAGAAACAGGGAAATGGAAGCTTAGCGATAGTAGCTTAGAAACTAAAGTTATTGATAAAGAAAAGATTGTGGATAATATAAGCGATGAAGATAAGAAGAAGTTTGTAATGACTGCATTTGAAAAGGGAGCAAATTTTCCATATAAATACAAAACAGGAAGCTATGATTCTACTGAATATATTATTATAGATAAAGAGAATATAACAGATTTAAAAGTAAAGAATTTTATGGAATATGAGAAAACTATAAGAGCTGAAATTGAGGGAGAAGCTACAAGTGGAGATATAAGTAAAATAAAATTTTCAGGTGTAGTTAATCTAGATTTGGCATTTGATAAAAGTTATAATTCAAAAGTTGAAGTTAATATAGGATCATTAGAATTGTCAAATATAAATGCTGATTCAATAAAGAAAGATATGCTTAAATATAAGGTAGATAGCAAACAGATAACGGTTGACATGTCAAACACATATAGTATGGGAAAAGAAAGTGAAGGAAGTAAAATGTTTGATAAAATCTATGAAGGTACAATCACTGTTGATGGAGCCGTAAAGAATATCAAATGTACAATTGAGCCTACTTATGACAAAGAAAATAAAAAGTATCAATGGAAACTAGATAGTATAGATTTAGTTAAATAAATCAGTAAAAAGAGAATTTTAAATAGATAAAAGAGAGAAACATCATAACAAAACCTATGCTGAAGTTTTATACAAGCATAGGTTTTTTATTGTACAATAACACTATTAATATTATGTGATAGTAAGAAACTTTATATTAAATTCACATCATATTCCTTAAGTAAAGTGATTACAGTATCAGGTGGTTCAGTCTCTGTAATTATACTATTGAAATCATTGATGTTGGAAAAATTGAATATTCCATCAAGATTAAATTTTTCATTTGTAGTCATTAAATACAATTCTTTAGATATGTCCATAATTACTCTTTTAGTTCCTGCATCTTCAGATAAACCAGTACTAACGCTGCCATCTTTAAGATCAATTCCATTACAACCAATAAATGATTTGTTGCAACGATAAAGTTTAATTTGTGCAATAGAATGAGAACCTATATTTCCACCCACAAAAGAGTTGTAGTCTCCACCTATAAAAATAATATATGTTTTCAAATCAGTATGAAGCAGTGAAGAGATTTCAATCATATTTGTTATTAAAGTAATATTTCTATTATTTTGCAGAATTAGCTTTGCAAGAAGGTAAGAAATACTTGATGGATCTAAAAAAATTGTATCACCATCATTTATTAAATCATATGCTTTTTTAGCAACAATTTCCTTTAAGTCAGTATTTTTTTCAACTCGTGTAATAAAAGTTTCAGCATTTGATATAGTACGTTTTATATTAATAGCACCACCATAAGCACGTTGTAGTAAATTATTCTTTTCTAAGAACTGAAGATCTTTCCTAATCATACTTTCGCTTACATTAAATTGGATACTTAAATCTTTTACTAATACTTTGCCTTCTATTTCTAATATATCTAATATTTGTTTGCGTCTTTCTTCAATAAACATAGTTCCCTCCTATTTGTTCTCATTTCTTTCTATTCTAACAATTTAAATATTACAATGCAATCAAGTTTATTGACTAATGAGAATGAGTAGTTTAGAATGAAAACAAATGGTAATGAATAGTATTAAATAAGAATGAAATTGTTAGGAGAGAAAATTATGAAAAAAGCAGTATTTTTTGATATTGATGGAACTTTATTAGATTGTTTAAATGGAATTGCAGATATTACTCCTAGAGTAAAAAATGCTATACGAGCACTACAAGCAAAAGGAAACTATGTTTTTGTTGCATCAGGTAGACCATATGCTTTTTTAAATGAAGCTTTATATAACTTTGGATTTGATGGTTTTGTACTTAACAATGGAGCATATGTGAAGGTTAAAGAAAAATGCATATATAAAGAGTCTATAAAGAAAGACTTTATAAAAGAGTTAATATATAATTTTGAAAGACTTAATATTGAATATAGCTTGCTTGGAGAAAAATATTCGTATATAAAAGATGACTATGAAAAATTACATTCATTTTATGATTGCTACAGTATAGGCAAAAAGTATCTAGAAGGTAATTATAATTATGAAGAGTTAGATATATATAAAATTGAATTATTATGCAAAGATAAAGAAGGCATAGAATATTGTACATCATTAGGAAATGAGGAATATAATTATATTCATGATGAAAAACATGGTTATTTTGAAATATATTCAAAAACAAATTCAAAAGCTTCAGGAATATTAAAGGTACTAGATTATTTAAATATTCCTTTAGAAAATAGTTATGCTTTTGGTGATGGAAAAAATGACATTGAAATGTTATCTACTGTAGGCTGTGGAATAGCTATGGGGAATGCTGATAATTATGTAAAGAGTTATGCTAAAAAAGTAACAGATACAGTACAAAATGATGGAGTAGCTTTAGAAATAGAAAAGTATATTTTATGGTAGATATAGGCAATACTCGAGATTTTCTTAACACACTTTCTAATATCCTTTTGGAATTGTTTATAGGAATCCACTATAAGAATCTTTTTAATAGAAATGTTGGTAGTGATTAGAAAATTAAAAAAGGGATAGTATTAAGATGAGGTGATAATCTTGATACAAGTAGATGAAAATTTAGAAATGTTAAATAATGAAATAGGGGCAATGATAAAAAGAAATTTATATAAAAATAGAGAAATAAAATGTTGTCCACATTGTGGCTGCAAAAATTATATGAAATATGGGAAATACAAAGGAATACAGAGATTTAAATGTAAAAATAATGAATGCACAAAAACATTTTCACAAACTACGAAATCAGTTTGGAGCTATTCAAAAAAGAATGCAAAAAAGTGGATTGAATTTATAGAACTTATGATGGAGAAAAGAACTTTGAAATATTGTGCAAAAAAACTTGAAATAAGTATAGTAACTGCATTTTATTGGAGACATAAAGTTCTAAATAGTATGATTAATGATTTTGAAAATGTTAAACTTTTAGAAAATGTGCAGTTTGGAAAGTCTGTAATGAAAGAGAATTTTAAAGGATGTAGGAATATTGAAACTTCAGAAAGAGAGGATATTTGGATAGTGGCAGCTAGTGGAATTAATGATGTTTTATTGTCATTACCTATATGCAAAAGAACATGGAATTTAAAAAAGTTTGAGGAAAAAATATATTCTAAAGTAGAGAGACAATCATATATTACTTCTTATGGAGATAGATATTTACAATTAGTTGCAAATAATCATAATAAGGAATTGGAGAAAATTGAAGTTAAAGCTGATGAAAGAATAAAATATTTAAGAAGAAATTTAAATGAATGGATGCTTTGTTTTTGTGGAATTGGGACTAAATATTTGAGGCAGTACCTAAGTTGGTTTATCTTATTTTTCATTGATAAAACAATTAATTATATGACCATAGTTACTAACTTAATGAAAGAAAATAGTTTCTTTAAAAACTATGATATTAAAAATTTAGGAGAGTACATATAGAGGCTAAAATTGCAACATTTATGTTAAAAAGAACACTAAGGGGCAAAGTAACTAATACATAGATATAGTTATCCACCCAAAAGTATTCAAAGGACCATTTAAGGCTAGGACATCATAATTAATAAAATGTTTCACCACTAATTATTTGCTTTTTAATATTTCTTAAGTTATATAGATGTAGAGCTATCATAAAACCTACACCGATAGTTGTTGTTATAAAAATCAAAGTCCAAACATGGCTAACACCATAATTATCTATAAATTTTCCAAGTGTAGATGTTCCAAAGGCTGCAGCTAAAGATTTACTTATGTTGTAAACGGCGCTAATTCTTGCTCTAAAATTCATAGGACTATTATTTGCTATATAGACTCCATTATTTGTTGAGGATAAAATTTCACCAATAGACCAAAGAACAGTGGAAATAATAAAAAGTAAAAAAGAACTTCCTATTAATCCTATCATTCCAAAACCTATAGCATAAAAGATTCCAGCAAAAATGATATTAAAAAGAGATTTGAATTTTTTTGTTATATTAATGATTACAACTGTCAAAAACACTACAGTTATAGCATTAACACTTATTAAATATCCAAAAAATTTAGCTCCATCTGATTTAAATACTTCATTTAGAGTCATTGGCATAGAAAAATTTATTTGGCTATAAGCAAAACTATAGAACATGCTAATTATTAAAAAGAAAGTAAGGTTTGGCTTTTTTAAAAGTACTTGAATTAGATTGCCAGATTCTTCTTTTTCATTTAAATTAACAATTTCATTATTGCCTTCTTTAGGTTTTGTCTCTTCAATGAAGATATAAAAAATCATTACAGCTACAAATGAAGATACAGCATCTAAAATGAAGAGGAGTGTCAAATAGTTTTCAAATAAAAATCCTGCAATTATTGGCCCTAAAGAGACTCCAATATTTATTCCAAGGTAACTCAGAGAATTACCTATTTGTCTGTTTTCAGAAGTTAATACATCAGCCATCACAGCAGATATAGTCGGTCTAACAAAACCATTGAAAAAAGCTGAAGTTATTAGAAGAACAACAATTATGTATGAGTTATTTATTATTCCACAAATGAAAACAGCTAAAGCAGCAACTCCCTGTCCAACCAAGTATATTTTTTTTCGGCTGATTAAATCAGCAAGCCTTCCGCCTAATATTGAGGAAGGTATTTGAACTAGTGAAGTTATGGTTACTACTAAACCTGTTGCTGTGTAAGAAAAGTTAAGTTTATCTGATAAAAGTAAAGATAAAAATGGAAATACAAAATCACCTAATCTATTGATTACTTGCACAAAAAATAGTGCATATATACTTTTAGGTAATCCTTTATATGTTTTAAAAATATTCATTTATGCCCCCTTATAAAACCCCAATATATTATTTTGATAATTGATTTAAATCTGATTATTTCATTTTTAAAATTAAATAATTCATGTATACCCCCTTAAACATTAGTATATATAATTTAATAAAATTTGACAAAAGAACAAATGTTTGACGTTTTATAATAGTTATCTTATTAAAAAAGTTATTTACAAAATATACTAAGAGTACTATAATAAATTCTAATAAGTTTGTGCACATAACTTAAAAATAAAATATAAAAATAAGTGATGATAGGGAAAAGTATTATAGAATACAGTTTTCAGAGAGGAAATATCGTCGGCTGAGAGTATTTCCAAATATGACTATGAGAAAAACTACCCTGGAACTATGATTTATTAGCTAGTTTTAGTGAAATGTCATCGGTGAAAGCCGTTAAAAATGTTAGAGATGAATTGAATTATGTTAATTCAATTTGGGTGGAACCACGGATATATTGCATTCGTCCCAAGATTTTTGGGATGGGTGCTTTTTTTATGAAAAAATTTAAATAGGAGGTAGAAAATTATGATTAAAGTAAAACTTAAAGATGGGTCAGTAAAAGAAGTGGAAGATAATTCAAGCATACTTGATCTTGCAAATTCCATAAGTAGAAATTTAGGAAAATCTGCAGTAGTAGGGGAAGTTAATAAAACCTTAGTAGATTTAAATCACAAATTAGAAAACAATGATGAGGTAAACATTTTAACAACAGATAATGAAGAAGTTGTTGAAGTTATAAGACATTCTACCTCTCATATTCTAGCACAAGCAGTTAAAAGATTATATAAAGATTCAAAACTTGCTATAGGACCAGCTATAGATAAGGGATTTTACTATGATTTTGATATAGATACTCCATTAACAACTGAAGACTTAGAAAAAATAGAAAAAGAAATGAACCTTATAATAAATGAAAAACTTAAGTTTGAAAGAATAGAGGTTTCAAGAGAAGAAGCTATAAAATTAATGGAAGAAAGAAATGAACCTTATAAGGTAGAACTTATTAATGATTTGTCAAAAAGTGAAAAAATTTCACTATATAAACAAGGGGATTTCATAGACTTATGTAGAGGGCCACATATTCCATCTACAAAATATGTAAAAGCGTTTAAGTTAACAAGTGTAGCTGGAGCATATTGGAGAGGAAATGAAAATAACAAGATGCTTCAAAGGGTTTATGGAGTAGCATTTGAAAATAAAGAAAAGCTAGAAACTCATCTTCATAATTTAGAAGAAGCCAAAAAGAGAGACCACAGAAAGTTAGGTAAAGAGTTAAAGCTATTTACATTTATGAATGAAGGACCAGGATTTCCATTTTTCTTACCTAAAGGAGTTGTACTTAAAAATACTTTAATAGATTTTTGGAGAAAACTTCATTATGAAGCAGGTTATGTTGAAGTAGAAACACCAATTATGCTTAATAAAAAATTATGGGAAACATCAGGACATTGGTATCATTACAAGGAAAATATGTACACTTCTATGATTGATGAAGAAGAATTTGCATTAAAACCAATGAACTGTCCAGGAGGAATGCTTGTTTATAAATCAGAAGCTCATTCCTACAGAGATTTTCCAATGAGAGTCGGGGAGCTTGGAAGGGTTCACAGACATGAACTTTCAGGAGCACTTCATGGACTTATGAGAGTTAGGGCATTTACTCAAGATGATGCACATATTTTTATGTTGCCAGAGCAGATAAAATCAGAAATTAAAGGTGTTGTAGATCTTATAGACAAGGTGTATTCTATGCTTGGCTTCAAATATAATATAGAACTTTCTACAAGACCAGAGGATTCAATGGGAAGTGATGAAGATTGGAATCTAGCAGAAGAGTCTCTAAAAGGTGCTTTAGATGAACTAGATTTAGATTATAAAATAAATGAAGGTGATGGAGCATTTTATGGTCCAAAGATAGATTTTCATCTTGAAGATAGCTTAGGCAGAACTTGGCAATGTGGAACTATACAATTAGATTTCCAACTACCACAAAGGTTTGAATTAGATTATATAGGAAGTGATGGAGAAAAGCATAGGCCAATAGTTATTCATAGAGTAATCTTTGGAAGTATAGAAAGATTTATAGGAATATTAATAGAACATTTTGCAGGAAAATTCCCAACATGGCTTGCTCCAGTACAGGCAAAAATCCTTCCTATATCAGATAAATTCAATAATTATTCAGAAGAGATTAGGAATAAGTTAAGCTTAAATGGAATAAAAGTTGAAATGGATTATAGAAGTGAAAAGATAGGTTATAAGATAAGAGAAGCTAGAAATGAGAGAATTCCTTATATCATTGTGGTCGGAGAAAAAGAAGAAAAAGAAAAGATGATTTCACTAAGAAGCAGAAAAAATGGTGATGAGGGAAATATTTATTTAGATGAATTAATAGATAGAATTGCTATTGAGGTTAAAAATAAAGAATTATAGATTAAAGATAGAAAGTAGGAGTTTCACTTACTTTCTATTTTTTTATACAAATGAAGGATAGATTTTTTAATAGAATAATTAGATAAGATATGAAGAAAAATAAAAAGTATGTGTAAATGTTTTTTATTATTTATGATTTTTACATTATATAAGTGGGAGGTAATTGAATTGAGAAGATGCTTTAGATATATAATTATTTTAATTGTAGTACTGAATTTTGTAAATAATATTAGAATTTCTGCAATGGAACTACCAAATGATGATAAGATATTAATGCAAAAAGAGGATAGTCTACAAAAGATAAAAGAAAAAGGAATACTTACAGTTGTATCATCAAATAGAATACCATTTTCATATAAAGATCCTGAGACTGGGAAATTTACTGGTGCAGATGCAGAAATAGTAAAAGAAGTTGCTAATCGTTTGGGCATTGAAAAAATTTCTGTAGTCTATGTTCCTTTTGCTACAGTGATGGAAGAGCTCATTAGGAATTCTCAATACGATATATTAGGGGAATCAATACTTATAACAGAAGAACGCAAAAATTTAGTGAATTTTACGAATCCTATTTATAATATTGGTGAAGCAATAGTGACTAGGAAGGATTCAGGTATTAATAATAAAGAAGATTTAAAAAATTCTACTATTGGCATACTTGGAAGTTCAGTTTTTGTTTCAATAGCTGAGAAGTGGAAAAATGAAGGAATTATAAAAAATTATATGATTTTATACAATAGTAATGATTTGCAAAAAGCATTAGAGAATAAAGCAATAGAAGCAATATTAACTAATTCTATAACTGGGAAAAGTATTATTTTAAGAAATCCTAAGTTAAACTTTAAAGTAGTATTATTAGAAAAAAATAAATATAAAGGGGCATATGTACTTAGAAAAGAGGATACTTCTTTATTAAATGCAGTAAATGAGAAATTAAAAGAGATGAGAGATGATGGTACTTTATATGAAATAATGACTAGATATAATTTAACAGAAGACTATATTCCATAGAAATTAAACAAAAAGACTAAATGAACTGGACAAATAAGTACCAGTTCATTATTTTTTTATGAAAGAGTATAATCAATTTTTGAGTATAACAAACAAAGGATATAACTAATTTATCCTTTATTTTGGGGAGCTTATAAAAAAAATCTAAAGGTAAATACTAAAAACATCCGCAGATTACAATGTATGTACTTTAAAAAACAGATAAAAAACGTAACTTTAGTTACCGATTTATATATAAATAAATGTTATTATATTCATATGATAATATTTATTAATTGAAAATAGATACCAAATTAAAAATTATAAAGAAAGGATGATGTGCAAATGAAAAAAGACATAAATTATATTACTATAGATGGGCGTGGAGAACATGAGTCCTTTAAGGATTGTATTACAAAGGCTATTGAGGACCTAAAACCAAATGAAGGAATACATATAATTAAAGATTTTGAGCCTTTCCCAATGTATAAAATGATGGAATCAAGAGGTTTTGACAAATATATGGAGAAAATAAGTGATGAAGAGTATCATGTTTATTTCACACCTAAAGCTCAACTTGAAAAAATTAAAATGGGTGAATACTTGAAGGTAGATGAAACAAAAATCAAAAATATTATGGATATTAAGTTAGGCTACCTAAAAGGAGAAATATCTTTAGAACAAGCAAAAATGAAGCTGAAATCTTCTGTTAACAAGGTAACAGCACAAGAATTTGCTATATGTGAACAATATCTTCAGCAGTACGGAATTACAGATGATGAATTAGCAAAAAGAATGGACGAAATACTTGAAATCTTCGAAGGTATACTTGTAAGCGAGAAACTTCAGCTGTCTTCAGGACATCCAATTAGAACTTATCTTGATGAGATCGAAGCTATAAGAGAAGTACTTAAAGAAATGAAGGGACAGTTAAAAGATAAGTTTATTAAGAATCAATGGTTTGAGCTTTATGATAAATTAGGACAAATAAATGTTCATTTCTCAAGAAAGCAAAACCAATTGTTTTCTGCCTTAGAGAGTAAGGGGTTTGATAAGCCTTCAAAAGTTATGTGGACGTTAGATAATAATGTAAGAGACATTATTAAAAAAGCAAAGGATTATTTACAGGCTGACCAAGATCAAGAATTTTTAAAGATTCAAGAAGAAGTCATTGAGATGGTAGAAGACATGATGGTAAAAGAAGAGGAAGTACTATTACCAACAGCTTTGGATTTACTAACTCAAGAGGATTTTGTGAAAATGAGAAAAGCCGATGACGAAATTGGTTATTGTTTAATTCAAAATCCACCATCTTATGGAAATGAGAAGGAAGTTGGAGATGCTTTAGAATCTAACAATGAATTGCTTAAGGATTTGTCAAAAGTGTTTCAAAAACATGGAATGCTTTCTGCTCCCTCAAAAAATGAAGTGCTGGATGTGAGTCAGGGAAAACTGACAATTCAACAGATTAATCTTATATTTAAGCATTTACAGGTAGATTTATCCTATGTGGATGAAAATGATATAGTGAAGTTTTATAGTGATACCAAGCACAGAGTATTCCCAAGAAGTGCAGGAGTTATTGGAAGACAAGTTCAAAACTGTCATCCAAGGGAAAGTGTTTCTACTGTTGAAGAAATTATTAGATCTTTTAGAGCAGGAGAGCATGATGAAGCTGAATTTTGGTTGGAAATGGGCGGGAAATTTATATATATCATTTATAATGCAGTAAGAGATGAAGAGGGAAATTTTAGAGGGGTTTTGGAAATGATGCAGGATGTTACACACATCAGAAGCCTCACAGGAAATCAAAGGCTCTTGTCCTGGGAAAATAAAAAGGAAGAAGAGAAGCCTGTTAAGGAGTCAGTCATAGAAGTTAAAAATGAGTATGGAATTACAAAAGATACCGTAATAGGAGATATAGTAAAAGATTATCCATTTATAAAAGATTTTTTAGTTGATTTATCTCCTAAATTCAGTAAGTTAAAAAATTCTTTATTATTTAAAACTATGGCTTCCATGGCTACAATAGAAATGATAAGTGCTAGAGGAAGCTTTGAGGTTAATGATTTGATAAATAAAATTGTAGAAGAAATTCAACTGAAGGTTCAAGTATGATTATGCAGTATGAAAATATTATATGATGTAACAATTAAGAACTAGTACCTTTTACTCCTAAACAAATAAGTTTAGGAGTTTTTTTATTTATATAATCAGTTAATTGATATAAATAATAATAAAATTGAAAATAATATGATGTATAAGCTTTTATGATTGTATATATGGAATGAAGGAGAAAAGTTATGAATGAAGTACTAAATCAGATAAAGAATAGAAAAACAATTAGGATGTTTGAAAACAAACCAATAGAAGACGAAGTCAAGGAAGAAATAATAAATGCTGCTTTTGAAGCACCAACAGCTGGTTTAATGATGCGTTACAGTATAATTGATGTTACAGATAAAGAATTAAAGAAAAAGTTAGCTATTTATTGTGATAATCAACACTTTATTGAAAAAGCACCTATGATACTTATATTCCTTGCAGATTATCAAAGATGGTATGATATATTCTCAATTGAAGATTGTGCCCCAAGAATACCAAGAGAAGGAGATTTGCTTGTTGCTTTTACTGATGCTTTAATAGCAGCTCAAAATACAGTAATAGCAGCAGAATCATTAGATATAGGTTCGTGTTATATAGGAGATATACTTGAAAATGAAGAAAAGGTAAGGGAATTATTAAATCTTCCAGATTATGTTGTTCCAGCTACTATGATTATTTATGGTTATCCTACAGAAGATGAAAAAAATAGAACTAAAACACCTAGGTTTGATGGGAAATATATGGTTTATAAAAATAAATACCATAGAATAACTAAAGAAGATCATATAAAGATGCATGAAGAAAGATTTCAGAAGATGGGACTTAAAGATGTGAATATTACATATAGAACCAAATCTTATTGTAATCGTAAATATATGTCAGATTTTGCATTGGAAATGAATAGATCAGTTAAAGCATATTTGGATAAATTCAGGTTATATTAGGTGAAATTTAGAAGAATGATTTATATTATATTTTGCATTTATGTTATAATAAGTATTATAAACTGAATACAGGATAATGAAATCGAAGTTATTTATAGCATGAAATAAAGGTGGGGAATGTTATAGCATATATTATTATTTTAACAGGAATTCCTGCGTCAGGGAAAACCACATTTTCTAAATATTTAAGTAAGGATCTTGGAGTTCCAGTTATCTCAAAGGATTTCATTAAAGAGATATTATTTGATGATATTGGATTTAAATCAAGAGAAGAGAAAGTAAAGCTTGGGATAGCAAGTATGAATATTATGTATGGAATAGCAGAAGAGAGTATGAAGCTTAATAAAACTGTAATATTAGAAAATAATTTTGAAAATATCTCAAAGAAAAGATTAAATATGCTTATTAAGACTTATAATTATGAAGTTATTAACATTAGATTTCAAGGAGAGATTTCTGTTATTTATAATAGATTTGTAAAACGAAATCATTCCAAATCTAGACATTTAGGCCATGTAATAAATGAATCATATCCACCAAAGGGCCCTGTGCATAATAATTCAATTATAACATTGAAGGAGTTTGAGGAGATGATTATTAGTAGGGGAATACTTGATTTTGATATTGGTGGAGAAGTAATTAATGTTGATACAACTGATTTTAGTAAGGTTAATTACAAGGAAATTATAAATAAAGTGAAAGATAGAATTAGATAATGATTATTATGATCTAGTTTAAAATATTATAAATAGAAGCAAGAGGTGTTTTTGTGAAAATCAATCAAAAAATATGTTTTGTATTGGTAATTATATTTGCTATTATAACGATGTGTTTAGGGATCTTACATTTATTAAATTATTTTCATGGCAGTATTGATATTATGATGATATTTTTAGGACTTACTATGTTTATGAGCGGAGTTAGCCAAATCAATAGGATGAATGAAAAAGTTTGAATTAATAGAGAAGACCACCTGTTTTATGGGTGGTCTTTGATTTTAGTTTAAGAAATAGGGTTAATGTTCTTTAAATCTGAATAACTATTTGGCATATGTATAGAATTCTTTTTTTTGAAAACAAAAAAGCTGAATAAAGGTAAAATATACAAATAACAAGCAGCTAAAATACAACTTGTTGGTGCTGATATTGTAGCTAAGGGAACAGCACCAGCAATGGACCAAGGTATAAGTGGTGCAACAACTACAGCTGTATTTTCTAATGAATTCGCCCTTTGGTAGTCATCTGGGAGAACATCATTGCATAACTGATTGGTTAGTATAATGGATAATGTTTGATTGCAAGTTATCATACATGTTAAAAATGAAGTTATAGCTACACTTCCAAATGGAGTAACTGTGCTTGAAAGTTTATTAATATATTTTTTTATCCCTTCTAATAGGCCTGTTTCTTCAAAAATACTAGCATAAGATGAAGATAAGCATACAATTGCAGAAACTTTAAGCATAGATTGGATTCCCCCACCATCTAACATGGTTGCAATTTCTGCATTAGATGAATGGTAGCCCAAAATAAACATTTTAAAAAGTGAAGCAAACTCTATTTTTTGAACAAAAATACAGACAATACTAGCAATTAAAATACTCATAGTCATGGTGATTTTTACATTTACTTTTAATAGTGACAATAAAATAATTATTATAGCAGGCAAAACAGTGAGCCAATGTAAGTTGAAGTTAGCTGCAAAAAGATCTCTAATTTCAAGTGGAACACTATTATTCTTAAACAAAAATCCAAAAATAATATATATAATACATGTAACTATAAATGGTATAACAGAAGTTTTAATCATAAGTTTAATGTTTTTATAAATATTAGTTTTTGTTAGCTCACTTATTAAAAGTGCACTTGTAGACATTGGAGAGCATCTATCTCCAAAATAGATACCAGATAATATAGCGCCACCAACCAATACTTTATTTAATCCCATTGAATTTGCCATAGTCATACAAATTACACCAATGGTAGCAACTGTTCCAAATGCAGTTCCAGTAAGAATGGATAACATACAACAAAGAATAAATGTTATAAGAATAAATGCTTCAGGAATAATTAATTTTGTAGAATAATATATAATAAATGATATTGTTCCTGATGCACGCCACACAGATGTAAGCATCCCAATTAACAAAAATATAATCAAGATATTCTTAACAGTCTTTATTCCTTTAAAAGATATTTGTATCATATGTTTTACTGTATTTTTTTTAGACAATCCATAGGAGAAAAATATAATAAATCCAAATAATAATGCATAAAGAAGGGGTAAATTAAATCCTAAACATATCAAAAGTCCAATAATAAACATGAAAAGGATTATAGTCTCTAACATATAATGTCCTCCATTAATTAAAATAAATTTTTTCCACTAACAATGATACAATATTGAAAAAAACTTGTCTAATTATTATTTAGGAAAAGATGGAGGGCCACAAGGATATAATGAGGTAGAGTCCCAAATTAATATTATCAAAAACTTTATTGCTTATAAAATTGAATTAGATAACAAAATTATAGGAGCATTATTTCTAATTCCTTTAAGTGATACAAAGATGAGATAGAGTATGTAAAACAATTTCATCAAGTTCAAGGAAGGGGGACATTATGAAAAGAAAATTTATGTTTATAATATCAATTCTTCTATGGGTGGTGGCTGCTGTAATTTTATGGGAAGGAAATAACCATGTACTTGGAATTACTTTGTTGATGATTTCTATTTTGTTAAATCTTATTAGACAACTTCTTAACTCATGGAGTGAGCTAAGACACAAATAAGTAATCTTTTTGGAGGGGATATATTTTGTATCTAAATTTAATTTTAGGAGCAATTGTTTCTATAGATTGTCTATGGATTTATATAAAAGCAAAAGCCATAGATTATGAAATAAATGAAAAGACAGGTAAGTTAATTGAAGGCTCCAATACTAGTAAAGTTAAATTTAAAGAGTTTTGGAGATTTGTAAGAAAAAATGATAAATGGGTAGCAGATGAAATAAAGCAACTAAAAGATATTAATACTTTAGATTTCTTTACAATAAAAGTAAGGGATAAAAATGGGGAATGTTAGTATGATTTCTAAGAAATGATAAGTATAGATTTAGGAGGTAGTGTTATGACATTAGAAGAGCAAAAACAATTAATGTTATCAGGCAAAATGTACAATGATTTAACAAAAGAGCTAATTCAAGCAAGAGAAAATACAGTATTTCTTACAAATGAATATAATAATAGTTTTGGTAAACTTCAGGGTGAAAGGGAAGAAATATTAAGAAAAATACTAAAAAGTATGGGAAAAGGAGTACATTTTGAATCGAATCTTAGATGTGAATTTGGTTTCAATATTACAATAGGAAATAATTTTTATGCTAATTTTGATTGTGTTCTGTTAGATGGTGGGGGAATAGATATTGGAGATAATGTTTTGTTTGGGCCAAGAGTTGGGATTTACACATCAAATCATGCAATACATGCAGAAGAACGTGTATCAGGGGGGTGTTATGCTAAATCTGTGAAAATTGGCAATAATGTATGGATTGGAGCAGGGGTTCATATAAATCAAGGAGTTACAATTGGAGATAATACCATTATAGGATCTGGTAGTGTTATTACAAAAAGCATTCCATCAAATGTAATTGCTGCAGGGGTACCATGTAAAGTAATTCGAGAAATTACAGAAGAAGATAGAACAGGATTTAAAATATAAATGGTAAGTAATATAGGTAGTCTACAATGAACTACCTATATTACTTATTCACCAAAATCATCAATGAGCCATGGAGAATTTTCATCTTTTCTTATAACAAAAAACTGCCATGAATATTTATCAGAGGATTCTGGGCCAATGAGATACTTTCTATATTTCGTCTCATATTCTACATTAAATACAGTAAGATTAGTTTCAGTGGTTCCATTTATAGCTCCTCGTCCATATTTAAGATATCCTTCATTAACTAATTTATTTTTCACTTCTTCAATATTTGTTATCTTGATACTATCAAAACTTTCAAATTTCCATTTTACATTTGGACTATTCCAATGTTCTGTTAAAGTAGTCAATAATTTAGATTTATCTTTTTCATTTTTATATTGAAAAAACTTTTCTACTACATTCTGAGGAGAATTATTTTGTAAGTCAGCAGTTGAATTAGTATCTTTAATCCCACAACTGCAAAGAATAAACTATAGTATATAAGAATCTAGTCAAGACCAATGTATCAAAATAATCGAAATTTCTCAAATGCCACTTTCATATACAAATGTATTAAAACTTTTATAATTTGAAAAATATTCTTTCGTTATGTATATCCCATTATTCAACATGATTCTATAAATTGGATTTTAATACATTATATCACTAATTGCTTTGGATGACTATTTGTATAAATTAGATAGCAATATGGAAGTTGATATATCTATTAATATTTAACAGGAGAAAATAAACTATAATGAAGTATGGGAAAAACATTAAAGGATGTGTTTATTATAAGAAAGATACATATAGACTATTTAATTATATTAACAAAATAAAAGGGGGAAATTTATATGATGATGATGAGAATTGTAGGTTTAATTTATCTGATAATTATATTAGTTGTTATTGGCATGGTGATTTATGGATTTGTTTTATTTGTTAAACTTGCTAATAGAGGAATTAAAGCATTGGATATTTACATCAATGAAAAAAATTCTTATATGAAAAATTCTAAAGAATAGATATAAATTCTAAAAAATCAGTATTTACTTAAACTATTCTAGAGGTATCAATTAATTTGATATCTCTAGTTATTTATCCTTAAAATACAAAAAAATTAAGTAAATTTATGTTTTAAGGATAAATTTGCCATGTTTTAAGAAATATTGTTGATATTCTGTATTTTCAAAAATATAATTTTAGGTATAAATTTTATTGTTTACATATTGCTTAAGATATCTTCTGCAAGTGTTAACAAATTTTAAGGGGGATTTTATGTTAAAATCAAAATTAAAACGTATATCATTTACATTACTTTGTACAGCTTCTTTAATTATTTCTGGATTAATATTGCAACCTTCTCAAAAAGCATCCGCTAAAGATTCTACAGGTACTAATGCAAGTATATCAGATATTTTAAAGAATCAACGCCCAGATGGTGGATGGATAAAGTATTATAATGAAAAAAGCGGCGATTGGGGAAAATCTACTATTGATAACAAAGCTACTTATACAGAAATAAGAAGGTTAGCAGCAGAGTATAAAAAAACTAAAAATAGTACATATTCTAATGCAGCTATAAAGGGAATTAATTTCTTGTTAAATATGCAGTATTCTAATGGTGGATGGCCTCAAATTTATAAAAGTTCAGGTTACCACACTCATATAACATACAACGATGATGCAATGATTAATGTAATGTTTCTTTTAGACGAAGTTTCAAATAGAAAAGGTGATTTTTCATTTGTAGACAGCAATTTGGCTAGTAAATGTAAAACAGCAGTTGATAAAGGTGTAGATTGTATATTAAAAACTCAAATAAAGGTCAATGGAAAGTTAACAGCTTGGGGACAACAACATGATGAAAATACTTTGAAACCTACATCTGCAAGAGCTTATGAAGTTCCTTCTATTTCTACTTCTGAAAGTGTAGGTATTATAAAATTCTTAAAGACTAGAAAAAGTACATCCCAAATATCAGCATCAATTAATGCTGCTACAAATTGGATTAATTCAGTAAAAATTACTGGAACAAAAGTGACTAAGACAAGTAGTGGGCTTAAAGTTCAAAAGGATTCTAAAGCATCCCCTATATGGGCTCGTTTTTATCAAATTGGAACTAATAAACCTATCTTTGTAAATCGTAAGAGTCAAATATTTTATAATGTCAATCAAATTGAAGTGGAAAGACAATTAGGATATGCATGGTATGGTAATTGGGGTTCAAAAATTTAAGATATTTAAAGTTGCTAATAATAGATATGCATTTTAAACAAAAATATTTTTCTTTAGGTGGGATTAATACTTTACAGTACTAACCCCATCTTTTTATTTTAAATACAACTTAACTAAAAAGTATTTAATATTAATACAATTAAGTTGTAAAATATTTATAAAAATAAATTACCCACCTCATTATAAGGTGGGGGAAGGTTAGCCATTATTTGAATTTAAAATACTTTTTAACTCATTGCTAGAGTTTTTTATATTTTCCATTGAATTATAGAGGGTATCGATATTAGAGTTGTTTTCTTCTGTAGTTGCCATCAATTCTTCAGCTGCAGCTGTGTGTTCCTCTGAAACACTAGCTATACTATCTGTTTCTTGACGTATATTAGAAAATAACTTTACTGTGTTTTCTAATCTGTTAATACCTCCTAATAAATATTCATCAATATTATTAAATGATTCCTATATTTCACTAAAACCTTGATTTACCTGCATTACAATTTCTTTTCCTTCTTTTGTCACTTCATTTCCTCTATTTACTTCAAAAGAAACTTTTTCTGTTATATCCTTTATTTCTTTTAAGATTATATCAATTTCTCTTACTATATTTCCACTCTCTTCTGCTAATTTTCTAACTTCATCTGCAACTACAGCAAAGCCTTTACCAGCTTCACCAGCTCTTGCAGCTTCTATATATGAATTAAGTGATAGCAAATTAGTTTGTTCGGATATTTGAGTTATTCCAGTAAGAAAATTATTAACCTTATCCATATTGTTATTAAGTTCTTGTACAGCTAAAAATGAATTTGTAGATACTTCACTAATTGAAGCCATTTGTTCATCCATTCTATTAACTTTTTCATGTCCTTTTAAAACAATATCATTGGTTTTTTTGAAATTTGTGATAAATCCTTAGTAAACTGACTAACTTCAGATACTTCAGTATCCGCTTGATTCATCATCTCACTAATTTTTGAAATACTTTCTGTTTGCATCATTATACCTTTTGTCATTTCTTGTACAGTTGCAGATAGAGAATTACTAGTTTCATGTATAACAGTTAAATTACTATTTGAATTTGATATATCAGTATCTAATAAATTTGTATTTTTGCCAACAGTATTCATAGTGTTTTTTAAATTCTCAAGAATTTTAGTTACATCTATTTCTTTATTGTTTGCTTCTACAATTAAATCATTTCCCCATTTTGTAATAAAATATAGTGATAATGTAACAAAAAACACACAATTTACAGCCATTGAGAAATATGTAAAGTCATAAAGCTTATCAACAAAATACATATATACTAAAACTATAAATGTTCCAGATTCACATAATGTTGTAACTCGTTTTTTAAAGTATACTGAAGAAATAGCAATTAAAAAGCATGCATGTGCTACTGCCATATTAGGTATATCAATTATAATAGCAGATATTCCAATGAATATTGAAATTAAATTTATTATCATAATAATATAGCCTTTATCCTCTTTGGATGATAGTGTAATGGATAAAATTGAACCTAATAATAGCGATATAGGAGAAATATATGTAGATACTATACCAAACCATGAAAATAAAAATGTTACAACAGAACCTAAAGGCATAATGACAGATAGCATCTTATTAACTTTTAATAAATATTTTTCCGTGTTAAAATCCTCCATAAGTTTAATTGTTTTAGCTTTGTGAAACATAAAATTTCGACAAAAAAATATTTTATTCCTTAGGATTATTGGTGAGAATTAATAAAACATTATAAGTGTTATACAAAATAAATTTAGATAATATTTTTTTGAATAAAATGGTGTTCCCTTTTCGTTGTATAATTGAGAAATTAATGCAGAAATTTTCTACTAAATAGATAACAGATATTTACAAGTTGTATTTTATTATTTATACTTAAATTAGTAACTGGTCATACCAGTTTTGGATTGATATGACAAATAATCAAAATGGAGGGATGAAAATGTATTTATTATTTTTTATAGCCTGTATTCCTATTATCTGGCTAATGATATCACTTGGAAAGCTCAAAATACCAGGACATAAGGCATGTCCAATTGCATTTTTAATAACAGTACTTATAGGTATATTCATTTGGAAGATGAGTATTCTTAATGCCTTAACAGCAAGTTTAGAGGGAGTAGCATTAGCAGTATGGCCCATAATAATTGTAATTATAGCGGCAGTTTTTACTTATAATTTATCTATTTATACAGGGAGTATGGAAATTATAAAAAAGATAATGACAACTGTAACAAAGGATAAAAGAATTTTAGTGCTTATATTAGCTTGGGGATTTGGAGGATTTCTTGAAGCTATTGCAGGTTTTGGGACAGCAGTAGCAATTCCAGCAAGTATACTTGCAGCATTGGGATTTGAACCTGTATTTGCAGCTATTATTTGTTTAGTAGCTAACACTGCACCAACAGCTTTTGGAGCTATAGGATTACCAGTTATTACATTATCACAAGTTACAGGAGTAGATATAACTCAATTATCTTTTGCTGCAACAATACAACTTTCTATAATGATAATAATAATTCCATTTATATTGGTTTTATTAACAGGAAAGGGGATAAAGGCTATAAAGGGTGTCTTTGGAATTACTTTAGTATCTGGAATATCATTTGCAATTCCTCAAATTTTTGTAGCAAGATTCATTGGAGCTGAATTACCAGCTGTAATTGGATCAATAGTATCTATGATATTTACAATATTTTTGGCAAAGAAATTTTATAACAAAGAAAGTAGTGAAAAAGAAGGTGAAATATCCTTTAAAGAAGGATTTATGGCTTGGTTACCATTTATATTAGTATTTCTATTTATAATAATATGTTCCCCATTATTTCAAGCAATATATACTCCATTATCAAAAATAAAATCTTCAGTTTTAATTTATACAGGGAATGCAGCAACACCATATACTTTTTCTTGGATTGTAACACCTGGGGTACTAATTTTTCTAGCAACATATTTAGGGGGACTGTTACAGGGCTATAAATTTAAGGAGATAACTGAAGTTTTCTTGAAAACGATTAAACAAATGTCCAAGTCTGCTATAACAATAATTTCTATAGTTGCTCTAGCAAAAGTCATGGGATATAGCGGCATGATAAAATCAATAGCAGATGTATTAGTTGCAATAACAGGACCATATTATTCATTAATAGCACCAGTTATAGGAGCTCTTGGAACTTTTATAACAGGTAGTGATACTTCAGCAAATGTACTATTTGGCCAGTTACAAGTACAAGCTGCAAATGCAATTGGAGCTAATCCTTATTGGATTTTAGCAGGAAATATACTGGGAACCACTGCAGGAAAGATGATTTCACCTCAAAGTATAGCTGTTGCAACAGCAGCAACAAATTTGGTTGGAAATGAAGGGAAAATATTAAATTCAGCATTAAAGGTTTGTGTATTCTATATTGTTATAGCAGGAATAATAGTATTTTTCTTTGGGCCCATATTTGGATTTTAAAATATAATTACTATAATAGTGCAAAAATGCTTGAATAATTTTACTATTTAATAAAATATGCAAAGAAATTAACTTATTCAAGTAGGAGTGCACTATTTTAGCAATAAATATGAGTTTGGAATATTTATACATAATTATAGAGAAACTAAAGAAGAAAACTTATGAATGAAAAACAAAAAGATTAAGAAAGTGAGAGTAGCTAATGATTATAAAAAATATTAAAGCAAAGGATGGTAAAAATCTATATACCTATTGTTGGGATAAAGTAGAGAATCCTAAGGCTGTGATACAAATTTTTCATGGCATGGCTGAACATTCAGGTAGATATGAGAAATTTTCAGAATATCTTAATAAGCATGGTTATATTGTATATGCTTCTGATCATCGTGGACATGGAAAAACTGCTGAAACTATAGAGGAATTAGGATATATTGGGGAAGATGGATTTAATACAATTGTCCTAGATAAGCATCTTATGTTCCAACAAATTAAAGATAAATATCCTAAACTACCTATATTTTTATTTGGACATAGTTTTGGTTCTTTTTTGGCACAAGAATATATAATTAGATATGGAAATGAGCTAAAGGGAGTAATACTATCTGGGTCAGCTGCTGAAAAAGGCTTTAAAGTTTGGGGAGGAAGATTAGTTTCATCTATTGAAAGACAGATTTTTGGAGAGAAAAAGAAAGGTAGAATTATGAATGCCTTAACTTTGGAAACATATAATAAAAGGTTTGAAACTGATGGAAGCCAATTATCATGGATATCTAGTGATTTAAATGAAGTTAGAAAATATGAAGAAGATCCTTATTGTGGCAAGGTTTTTAGTGTAGGCTTTTTCTATTATTTAATGAAAGGATTAAGTAGACTTTATAAAAAAGAAAGGCTTGTATTAATTCCTACAAATCTACCAATTTATATTATCTCAGGAGAAGATGACCCTGTAGGAGGTTATGGAAAGCTTGTAAAAAAACTCTTTAAAATATACAAAAATATTGGTATTAAAGACGTAGATATAAAATTATATTTAGGTTTTAGACATGAGATAATCAATGAAAAAAATAAAATAGAAGTATATGAAGATATATTAAAGTGGTTGAATCATATTTTAGTTAAGAAATAAGGAGAGGGCAGTTTCTTTCTCTTTCCTCTCTTTATTATAAGATAATTAATGTTGATTATTGAAATTACAAAGTTGCATTGCCACACCATGTGACATAACCTTGAAGCCAAGTTTTTCATAGAAAGTTGCGTTTTTAGATTCTTCTGGCATAACTTCGATATATAGATAGTTACTATATTTTTCCTTAATAATTTCAATCATTGTTCCAGCAATTTTTTATTATTGAGAAATACCTCCTTTTCTTCGATTGTAGTCACATTTTTTACATTGTGTCATTGTATTTTCATTATCTTCCTTATGATAGGCTCCAGACCAGCTACAAATACTCTGCAAAATAGGAACCACAGAATGCCCCTTTTTAGTAAGGCAATACTCAACACGAGGTGGAATCTCATCAAATGACTTTCTAAGTACGATATCATCAGCAATTAGTTCTTTGAGGGTAGAGGATAAAACAGCATCTGTGATGTTGCTCATTTCTTTTCTGAGTATACTATATCGTAAAGTACCTTTTTCAGATAAAACACATATGATTCTAGATTTCCACTTTCCACCAAAAATTTCAAGTCCATATTCAAGTGGACATCGAATGTATTCTTCCATTTTATGTTTATACATCAATTTTACCCCCTTATAATATCCCAAGCACAATATATCAAAAACAAACTTAATATAAAATTGATAGGTTTATAATATTTTTTGTAAATGTGTTGCATTTTTATTCCAAGAAATGCCCATGTTAGGCAGGCTAACCCACCAATGCTAACCACACCAACACCTGCTAAAAGTAAATTAAGAAAAGTGTTAATATAGGGAACAAGGTAAACCATCAACAGAGTCATAATATAAAAATAGATTTTTACATTTACAAATTGAAGAGAGAACCCTTCTCGAAAAGAAGCCTTTCCATTAGCATTTTCCTTTAATGGCTTACTCCTGAAAATATTCACTGCTAGCCAAATCATATATATGCTTCCAATATATTTCAACAAAACAAGTACTGGTGCGAGAAAGTCATTCAATCCATATACTGCCAAAGTACAAAGAAATTGTACACAAGCGTAACCTGCACAAATGCCAAGAATTAGCCGTTTGCCTTTTTGCCAGCCAAATTGAGTTGTAGTGTTTAAAGCTAGAATGTTTCCAGGGCCAGGAGTGAAAGAACAAACTATCATATATCCTAACATTGTTCCAAAAACTGATATCGACATTTTAACCTCCTATAGTCAAATAAATTTAACACAAGTATAGAGGTATATTTGTATATTATCAAGTAACTATGAAATTTATTAGTAACTTATAAATTATATAAAGAAAAAAATTTCACTTATCTTGTTCATGTAACCACAAAAGATAAAATTTAATCTTCCAATACAATAGATTTAGAGTTGCTAGACATAGCAAAGGATAAAGTAATATATTGACGTGTATTGTAGTCATCTAAATCAAGATTAATTAAACTATTAATCTTTTTAAGTCGATAAACCACTGTGTTACGATGAACATGTATAGTATTTGCTGTATTTATTAAGTTACGTTCATTAACAATGTACATATATAATGTATAAGCAAGCTCAGTATCATTTTTTTTGTCATAATCTAAAAGATAACGCATAGATGGGTGACAATAAGTCTCTAAAGATTCACTTTGTATAAAAGTATTAACAATGTGGTCTAGATAATATTGCTTGTAAATAAACAAATTTGCTTCATTATGTTTACATATTCCAAGTTCAATTGATTTTAATGCTTGTTGGTAGTATTCTGGAATATCTATTATGTTTTTAAAATGGTTGCTCAATCCAATATAAAGACTATTTTTAGTACAAAGTTTACTAAGGGAAGAAATCTCTTCATTACTTAAAAGTTGCTCACTTTTTCTTGTTATTATTAAGATAATTTGATTATCATATATTACTGTTTGGCTACCAAAGATTATTGATTCTAATCTACTGCAAATATTATTAATATTTAATGCATTGCTGCTTCTATTAATGTCTACAACTAGTACATATATATAATCTAAAAAAACATAGTCAATATATGACATTCTATTATTGAACTGTCTTTTAGTTGTAATCTTCCCATCTAATAAATCAGCAATAAAGTATTCATAGTTAAAACCCTTAGTATTTCTGATAAAAGAATCCTTTTCTAGATATTGTGCTACTGCATCACGTAGAATAGTAACTATCTCTAAGTCTATATCTTTAAATGGATATTCATAAGATATAACAACAATATGACCAATGTCTTTTCCAGACTTATTAATCATGGTTATTATACGTTCTCTATCATATTTTTCACTATTTACAAGCACAGGAGTTGTACTTTTTTGAATTCTTTCATGTATGTGCTCAAAATTCATAGTATTAATATCTTCTTCATTTAAGCACTTATCTAGAACTATACGTTTTGTTTGATTGTCATCTATTGGAGAATTCCAGTTAGCTGAGATTAACTTTAAACCAGCATCAAAAACATATATGGGATTCCTAAGAATTTGATATGCTTCATCAACTAGATTTTGCAAACCTCCTCCATCTGAAAGAATTCTAAGTAGGTTAGCTGCAAAATTAGATAATTTTAAATTATTTATCACTAATTCTCTTATTTCATAAAATACCTCATCTAAATTGCAAGACGGTTTCAAAATTATTATAGATGCATTTGTAGTAGGGAAATTTATATTTTCTGAAGAAACTAAAATGTGAATGTCAGAAATACTATGTAAATTACTTAGCATTTCGGCATCCTTTGCAATGTATAATGTATTTTTTGATAGCCAGTTTGTAGAAGTTAGCCATTCAACAGATAATATTGGACAAGTATCAATTTTTCCCATTATGGTGGGAGAGAATTTCTTTAGTATTTGTATTAAATAATCAATAGTAATTTTCATTTTACCTCCTATTTGGTTAGTAGAATACATTTCTTGTATGAAATTTATACCACAATAACCAAAGAATCTATAAATTTTAAATGTTACAATGTAATCAAAGAAAGGAATCACAAGGTTTATTGATTATTTTATCATAAAAAGTTTTAACCTTGTAAGTAGAAATTTGAAGTGTGAGGAGGTGTTTTTAAGTGGATAGAGTTAAAAATATAAAAATAGACAAAGAAAGCTGTATTGGATGCAAAAAATGCATGAATGCTTGTTTTACAGATGTTTTTCGTTATGATGAAAAAGAAAAGAAGATAATTGCAGCTTATCCAGAAGAATGTGAATGGTGTCTTATATGTGAAGAGCAATGTCCTAAACAATGCATATTTATTGAACCGAAGATTCCGGTACATATTCCAGAAGTTTTTTAATATGTAGTAATATTATTGGAAATATATTGAATATAGAAAGGAGAGGTATTATGAATAGTAGACAAATTGATATTAATACTCTTGGAAACGTAATATCTACAGATGTTTTAGTTATTGGAGGAGGATGTGGAGGTTTAGTTGCAGCATTGAAAGCTAAAGAATCAAATAGTAGCCTTGATGTTTGTATAGTAGATAAAGCAAATGTAGGTTTTGCGGGTCAAGCTCCACGTGCTGGTAATGGACTCATGGGATTCAAAGATGGTACAGATTTAGATAAGTATATGGAGTATCATGTTGAAAATATAGGTAAATATTTAAATGACCAGAATATGTTAAGAGAAGTAACAAATATTAATCGTGAATCTCTTAAGCAATTACTTAAGTGGGGGGTGCTGGTAACTACTGATGAAAAGGGTAAACTTGGCTTTTTTGATCATCCAGCTGGTCATTGGCAGAACTTAGGTGTTGATTTAAATATGACGAATACTCTAAAAAAGCAAGCTATAAAGTTAGGTGTAAAAATTAAGAATAATATACAAATTACTGAATTGCTTAAAGATGGTGAACGTGTTGTTGGAGCTTTAGGTTTTAATCTTTTGGATGGTTCTTTTTACATATTCAAGGCAAAGGCAGTGATTCTTTCCACTGCTGGTTGTGGTTTTAGAAGTATACGTATGTTTAATGGACGTGGGGAAGGAATTAAGTTAGCATGGGATGCAGGAGCTCAAATGCGTAATGCTGAATTTGGTAATTTCTTTGAAGTTGTTTCAGCACAGATGGGAGAATCTATCTATGGAACACAAAAGTTTATTTATAACCAAGATGGTGAAAACCTTTGGGACAAGTATGTTAAATGGAATTCTCCAGATGTATGTCCTGAGTTGGTTTTAGGTATGGAAAAGGAAATCAGAGAAGGGCATGGGCCTCTCTATGTTGATATGGATAAAATGGATGAAGCATGGAAGGTGGTTGGCCCAGAGTCTGCTAAATTAGGAAACCTAACAAGACTATTTCCTGATAAACTTAAATGGATGAAGAGATTGAATGAAAGAGAGCATATGTATTTTGATTTAGGTACAAAGCCAGAAGTAAAAGTAGGATTACATGGAAATACAGGATGTATTAGAGTGGATTTAGATATGTTAAGTACAGTAAAGGGACTATATGCAATTGGAGTAGATTGTTGGAATGGTTCAGCTATGGCTGGTGCAGTTCCTCTTCCGGGGCTACAACGTGGAAATGGTTTGATGCATGCTATAACGACTGGAATGATTGGAGGGCCTTCAGCAGCTAAATACGCTGAAAATGTAGTTCAAGGAAATATATCCATAGAAGATGTTGAAAAAGCAAAGATCAAAACATATGCATCTCTTAATCGAAACAATGGTGTAGATGTTCGCCCAGTTATTAGAGAATTACAGAATATAGTTTGCCAAGTTAAGTATAATCTGCGCAGAAGTGAAAAGAACCTTCTTGAAGGAATAAAGAAATTGAAAGAAATCAAAACTTTATTAGATACAGTTAAAGTTGAAGACTTCCATGGGCTAATGTTATACCATGAAACAAAAGCTATGATTCAAACTGCTGAACTAATATTTACATCAGCTCTTGAAAGGAAAGAATCAAGAGGATTTCATTTCAGAGAAGATTACCCTGAAACAGATAATAATAACTGGCTTAAATGGGTAGTTGCAGATAATAAGAATGGAAAAATTGTAGTTTCTACTGAGAATATACCTATAAATGAATATAGAATAAAACCTTAATGGGTAAAAATAAGATACTATAACTGGAAATTGATATAAATAAAAATCATTATATAAAGGGGTTAATTGTTATGAATTATAAAGAATTTAAAGAATATAATCCACCAGCATTATATAAAGGCATGAGACAGATTAAAGATGTTTATGTACCTATGCGTGATGGAAAGAAATTATGTGTTGACATATATTTACCAGATAGAGATGATAGATATCCTGCATTATTATCCTTTTCTCTTCATAATAAAGAGTTACAAGGTTCTGAGTTGTGCGATACTATACCTCCACAGCCAGCATGGTCTCATTTTTGGTATGGCAATGTAGAAGCAGGGGACACAAAATATTTAGTTTCTAGAGGTTATGCTCACGTTATAGCACAAGCAAGAGGAAATGGCAAATCAGATTCTGGGACAATGTTTGATGCTGAGATGGATCATTATGATATTATTGAGTGGATGGCTCAGCAGGAGTGGTGCGATGGAAATATTGGTATGCTAGGGCTTTCAGCTTTTGCAGTAAACCAATTGACTGCTGCTTCAGAACAGCCACCTCACTTAAAAGCGATTTTCCCTTATGATCCTGGTTGGTGTTATGGAGTTTTTAGAGAAATGCACCTTGGTGGGATAATTAATATGTTAGCATATCATTTGGAACATTTGTCTGTGGCACATAGAAGCGTTGGACAACCACCTAAACTAGATGAGGAAACAGAAGCATTATGGCAAAAAGCAATGAAAAATCCTGATTACATGATGTATGCTAATATTTATAATTTGTTATGTCAAAAAGGAGAGTATAATCCATTCGGAACTCTTTTTCAGGACCTATTATATCCTTATGAGATGGAAGGGTATATGGAAATGGCTCAAGCAAAAATTGATAAGATAAAAATTCCTGTATACACGGGTTCAGGACAATATGCTATTGATTACCACTTCCATTGGCAAGGGGCTCAAAACTGGTTTAAAGCATTAAAGAACATACCTAAAAAGCTTCAATTGGGTGGGCCAGCTCATAATGAGAGACCATTCCATTCATTCCATAATGAAATATTAAAATGGTATGATTACTGGTTAAAAGGAATTGATACTGGAGTTATGGATGAACCTCCTGTGAGATATTGGGTTACAGGGGAAAACAAATGGCGTTATGCATCAAATTGGCCTGTTCCTGAAACTCAGTGGACTAAATATTATCTTCACAGCTGGGAAAGATTGCGTACAGACAAGATAGATTCATATGCACGTGATGGATATAAAGAGCCAGATGCATTTGTTCAAATGTCACCTACAATGACCAATGAGATTTCATTACTTAGATATATGACTGAACCTTTGGCTGAAGATACAATGATAGCAGGACCTATATCACTGAATTTCTTTGCTGCTTTGGACAGTGATGATACTACTTGGATAGTTACATTAAAGGATCTTGGGCCAGATTATAGTGATAGGACAGGTCGTGAAGGTGAAAGAGAGCAAAAGGAATTGCCAGAAAAAGTATTAACTCATGGATATCTAAGAGCATCTATGCGAGAACTTGACAAAGAGTTATCTACTCCAGAGAAGCCATGGCATAAGTTAACAAAGGAAGCACAGAAGATGGTGGTTCCAGGTGAAATTAATGAATATAACATTGAAATAATGTCTGTATGCCATATGTTTAAGTCAGGACATAGAATAAGTATTGAAATAGCATGTTTAGATTTACCTACAGGTGTAGCAGGAGCTACAAATGTTGAATGTATACCATATCATATATGTCAAAACAAAACAGTATATCACAAAATATATCGCGATGGAAAACATCCTTCACATTTATTGTTGCCAATAATTCCAATTAAAAAGTAGGTAAGGTATTATCTTTAAAAATGATACCTATGGACTAGACAAATGAAAAAGGGGAGAGGGCTTATGATGAATATTTACAAAGATTCAGATTTAAAAGTAAATAAAAATGACTTAGTGAAATGGAAAGATCCGAGAGTTACAAAGACAGTAGTGGCAATAGGTGATTCATTGTTAGAACTTTTAAGGACTAAGTCTTTTGATAAAATAAGTGTAAAGAATATCTGTGAAAAAGCAGCTATAAATCGTTCTACTTTTTATGCACATTTTGAAGATAAATATCATTTATTAAATATAGCCCTATCTCATATGATTTCCATGGTATCCAATGAATTAATTGAATCAGGTAAAAAATATGATCTTGCTGTGCAGATTTTTGAAATAGTAAAAAAATACAAGTTCCTTTTTGAAGAGATACTTATTAAGAATGACCAAAATGAATTAAAGAATATTTTTCAAAATGTTATATCACAGGATTTGAAGCATAAGGCAAATGAAATATGGAGTGTTACAAAATCAGAAGTGGAAATGAATGTTTATTCTGAATTTTATTCAGGTGCAATAGTTTCATCCATAACATGGTGGTTAAAAAATAATATGAAAATTACAGAAAAAGAAATGGGAAAATATTTTGATGATTTGCTTTCAAAACACTGGAGACAAGAACAATTGTAGTGTGTGGTATTTAATGTACAAAAAACACCTGATATTTTCTAAAGTGAAATATCAGGTGATTTAAGAATATTATTTACTCCAATCTCCCAGTAATTCTACATAACAGTAACCAGTCACATTTTTCCCTTTATATGTACCCTTTACAGAACTAGGTCCTTCATACTTGTTTAAGAAAGGAATGGTAGAGACGATTTCCTGTTCTTTGATTATAGAAGTAACTTCTAATTCTGCATCTAAAACAGGAATTCTTACAGTCCAGTGTGTAGGATAAGATTGTTTAGATTCCTCACTTGTCCAAAAATCTGAAGCACTTTCTGCAAGATTTTCAACAGTCACTATACTTTGAGATCCATCTGGATGGAGAACTGTTGCCCATGTAAAATTATCGTTTTTAGTAATATTATTCATATCCCAAAGGCTTAAAACATCTCCATTGTCTAAATTAAGATCCATCCAACTCCAGTTCCACTTGCCTGTGAACAATTCATTAGAATCAATTTTTTGATTGTTATTTTTGGATATTCCACCATCTTCAGTTGTTAAATCCCACTGACGGTCAAACCAAGATCTTCCACTGATTTCATATACTTTATTATCCATTACAATGGAACCTGTTGTTTGAAGATTTGGAATTGAATACTGATTAAATGGCATATCAAAGCAAGTTGGAAAACGACCAGATCCTGCGTTATAAATTGGCATACCATAAGACTTCATATCTACATTAATTTTTCCATGAGGCATTTCAGCTTCCCAATGCATTTCATCAAGATTTCCCACAAGAATACCATTTGGTAATTTAATTGACATTTTTTTAGATGATATATCATTAAACTCTTTGATTTCAACTTGATTTAAAGGATAAGCCTTATCATCACTATAATGCCAGCCTGTAGTCTCATCAGTAATCGACATATTAAAATTAACAATAGGCTCTGTACCTGGACGATTCATTAAAAGTATATGAGATAGAAAGTTCAAGGTATGTCCCTCAGATTCAAAATGTCCAATCACAAACCAAGAATCAATTGCAATATCTCTTACAAAAAAATCCTCCATAGGTTTCACTGATGGTATTGTACCAGTATTAATATGTGCATTAAGATTTTCAATAAGTGGACGTTCATTTATATCTTTAAATTTTGTTTTCATAAGTGTTTACTCCTTTCAGTTTTTGTTATTTTATCTTGCTTACATGGTAAATTATAGGGAAGCATAGAATGTTATTCAACAAACAAAAGGTTGATTATGTTGCTTTCCCAACAATTGAAGGCAATCTGTTGTTAAAAACAAAACTTTTATTTTATGATTGGGAAATAACAAAAATGATACTATAAGTATTGTTATTACAATTAAAATATGATACATTTTATACTTATATGAAGAATACTATATGTAACTCTAAATAGTAGAATTGAAAATTACAAATGGATACTACAGGTTAAGTAGTGGGAGATAATCTGGTGAAAATACAGATAGGAGATGAGGTCATGATAAACTTAGAGAAATTTATGGAACTAACAGAAATAGAAAAGATAATGAAAAGTTTTTATAAAGAAAAACAAAATTCCTTTACTGGAAGTCAAAAATCAGTTGATTTACTACAAGAATTATTTTTCAGTAGAAATATTTCAATTCCTCCAGAAATAAGTATGAATAATGAAATTTTAGATTCTAATTATAGTTTTTCAGTTTATCGTCAATATAGGTATTTTCCATCTATTAGTCATTCTCATATTAACTTTGAGATATATTTTGTATTAAATGGTAGTGGTGTATTCATTAGTAATGGTCAAGAAGTTACAGTAAATCAAGGAAATATGATTCTTGTTGCACCAGGAATAATGCATAGTTTGATTATAAATACAGATGATACAGTTATTATTAATATGTTTGTATGTGTTGATTCACTTGAAAATGTAATTTTAGCAAATACAACTGAAGATCAATTTATGTTACGTACATTTGCCTATTTAGCGCATAAAAATATCAGTTCTGGAAGTTTGATATTTCACTTTGAAAATGGAAACTACATTAATGAAATAGTTCTGAAAATTTATGATGAGTGGATAGAAGAACTATCCTATAAGAAAAATATGCTTAATTTGTTACTTATGACATTTTTTATTGTTTTAATTAGAGAATATGATAAGGAAATCGTTATTCCTGTTTTCAAGAATAAAAACACAGATGAAATAATTATTGATGTACTAAATACAATAAGAAAAGATTATGTTGAACTAACTTTAGATAAACTTTCAAGTAAATTCAATTATAGTTCAAGACAAATGAGTAGGATTCTTAAAGAATATACAGGGAAAAGCTTTAAGATTTTGGTTGGTGAACTTAGATTAAAAAAAGCACAACAGTTATTGCAGCAAAATGAAATTTCAATAGAAGAGGTAGCAATTCAGACTGGATTTTCAGAGATTAGTCATTTTTATCATGCATTTAAAAGATACATGAAATGTACTCCAAAAGAATATCGAAGTGGATATATAGGCTGATAAATTTGTCAGCCTATATTTATGTCCAGAAAACGCAAATTTATTGACTAATATTCGCATAGTTAAATCAGTTGCAATTTGATAAATTATAATCATCAATCTAGACGTATGGTTAAAATACTTACAATAAATATGTAATTATAACTAATCCATGCAATAAAGTTGAAATAAGATTATGAATGAGGAGTGATTTAAATGAGAAAGAACCTTTTGCCAAACCAAGGAGTACCTTTATCTGTAGATTATAAAAAGGATTTACCTGGAAAACTTGGAGCTTGTTTTGATTCGTGGTATGTTATTTGTGATTTTGAATATGAGGGAGAAAAATTAGGTTTTGAATGGCATCATCAAACCATTAATCTAGGTGAAATGGGAGTGGTAAATACAGCAGAATTTTTATTGATGAATGGAACTAAAAATATTTGTTTTCACAATGCTTTAACAGAACCAGTATCTAAAAAAAATGGAGTAGATGTTGAGAAAATGTGTGTATATTCTTCTTGGGGAGAATTTTCTGGAAATCACAACAAAATGAAATTAAAGCTTGAAGTAGAAGATGCCCAATTAGATGTTGTATTAACACCTAAAAAAGAAGTGCTTTATAATGGAACAACAGGGTTATTACATTTTATAGGTGCAGATTCACATCAGTTCTCTTTCCCTAACATGGATATTGAAGGTACACTTGTTACTAGGGGCAAGGAATATAAAATAAAAAACACAACTGCATGGTTTGATAGACAATGGGGGTATACATCATCAGATAAAGAATCTGTAGTGCCTATGAAATCTGGAGTAGTACAACTTGCTTGGTTATGGCTTGGTATGACCTTAAATGAAGATAATAGTGAGGCGATTTCACTTTGGGATGCATATGGAGTTAATGGGAAAAATGCCTTTGCTACTATATTAAAAAAAGATGGTACACAAAGAAATGTATTAGTAGATATTACATATGATGAAATTTGGACAAGTAAAAAATCAGGAAGAAATTATCCTAGAATTGTAAATGTTTCTATTCCATCTGAAGAACTTAACTTAAAATTAGAGTCAATGATTGATGATTCAGAATTTGTTCGTAATGGAGTGGAGCTTTATGGCTGTCAAACTCTGTGTAATGTAACTGGTTCTTATAAGGGTAAACCTATAGAGAGAAATGTAGTTTTAGAAATGATTGGAGACATCTGTGGCGAAGAATAAAGAAACAAGATAAACTATAAAAACTGCCTACATCTATGAAATTTATTCAAAACTTGATAGATGTAGGTGAATTTAAATATTACTTACCTAAGTTTCGTACAAACGAAACTTTGGCGTTTTCCATATTATAGTTTCCATAAAAAAAATAAAGGATAATACCAAGCCTTCAAGTATAATTTTCTTACCACCAAAAAATTAAGAAAGGCAGGTATTATCCTATGAATAATTTTAACTTTACTCAAGATAACTGTAAAGAAGAAACTACTTCCACTTGGTTAGTTGCAGTAATGCAATATGGATTAAAAGCTAATATTTTTAAACCGTTTGAAAGCTTTAAGCTTAAAATGAAGGAAGTAAAATATTCCATATATCAAAAACTGATTGTAACTACAATGTCTATAGTAATGGGGTGTGAAACAACTAAAGATATTAACGAAAAACTTGGTGTAGAAAAACTTTCATTAAATATGTTTGGTATGGATACTGTTCCAGATCAATCACAGATTAATAAACTTATCAGACGATTTGACCAGGATAGTATAAATCAGTTACAAAATATTCACCATAGTCTTTTTGTGGAAAATAGCAATTCCGCTTACTCTGATAAGAGTATAGTTGTAGATTGTGATCAAACAGGATTAATTGCTAATGGAAAAACATTCTAGCTGGCCGAAAAAGGCTATTTTGCTAAGAAGAAAAACCAAAAAGGTTATCAATTAACAGCCGCATTTACTGGTGAACACTCAGAAACAGTTGCAATGTTTCTGGATTCGGGTAATTCTCATTGTAATGACCATTATGATGATTTATTAAAATCTATAATATCCAAATATAGTGAGCAGCTAATCAATGGTAACTTAATTTTAAGAACTGATAGTGGATTTGGCTCAACTGATAATATTGAAAAATTACTTTCAATTCCAAAATTAAAATTTATTACAAAAGGATATTCTACTGTAACTGCTTGTAATCTTGCAAAAGATATAGATTATGCTGAATATATTCAAGCCGATAAGTCTGCTTGGGTTTATGAATTGCCTGAAAATAATGGGGTTAGGTATATTATAGTTGAGACATTATCTTCAAAAGGAAAATTGAAATATTCTTTACTAATAACAAACATAAGTAAAAATGAAATGAGTGCAGTAGAATTATTTCATTTTTATAACGAACGTCAAACTATAGAAGCTTTCTTTAAAATAGTTAAAAATGTATACCATATAAAAAATTTAAGAACTTCAGAGTTCTACGGTATCTATGGATTTCTGTGGCTTGTATTTATAACACATAATCTTATAAGTTGGTTTAAATCTACAACTCTTTATGGAACTGAACTTGAAAATGTGGGAGTTAAAGTTTTAGTAAAAACTATTGGGAATATACGAGGTTTAGTTCATAGAACATCTGAAGGAATTAAAATAAATATTCCACCGATAACAAAGTTAGCAAAGTTAATTGCTGATGCACTTTGTAGTCATAGGTATATACAGATGACCTTCAATATTTAAATCTAAAAAATGAAACATTGTAAATGTGTTTTAATCCAAAATTGGAAACAAGATTTTGGCTGTGTTTAGTGTTAGTATTTTTTCGAAATTCTATATTATTCCAAACTAATCTGCATTATAAGTTGGAATCGAGTGGAATGATATTCATAATTTTAACAGGAAATAACGTACAAATATAAGATTTATATTTGTACGAAATCTAGGTACTTAATTATTTGAGTTTCAATATCACTTCCAAATGCATATTTTTCTAGAAGTTCTTTGGCATATTTCAATACTTCTTCAACATCACTTTTGCCACTAAAAGAATAAATACACATCAAAATTTTATTTGCATCATTTCCTATCATAGCCCTTTCAGAGTCACTAGTAGGACTTCCAAAACTCCCAAGAGAATCAGTTAGCACAGGTAGATTGGCTATATTTATAAAATCTTTACCAATTCCTTTATATTGTTCACCTTCTTTACCTATCATTAAAGAAACAGGAGCATGTAGATTGTCAATATTATATGAACCTACAGGAAATTTAGATTTCAATGATATTAAGTTGTTGATATCTACAATATTATTTATTTTGTAAACCCCCTTTCCTTGCAAAATTCTTCTTATCAATGCTTCAGAAGACAAACGATATTTACTAGGGGCTTTTCCTAATTTTTTATACAAATCTCTTCCAGCCTTGATTTTAGGCAAGTTTGATAATTCTTCAATATGCAGTTCTTCATTTAGGAGATTGCAATAACTGTTAATTTCCTCTAATAAATTAGCACTACTATTTTCAATAACTACATTTGCCTGAATACATCCAAGGGTAATTTCAGGGCAAGCTTCTTTTAATTCTTCACAAATTAATATTTTTATCATAATATAAAAAACTCCTCACTATGTAATATTTGTAAAATTAAGAAAAAATCTTTGTTATTCATATATTAATTATATCTTTTTAATTGGAGAAGTCTTTGCTAAAATCAAGTTATTTGTTAGTATATTTTTTTATAATCAGTTTCTATAGAAAGTGCACCATGAAGTGGCAAAATTAATTGTCCATAATCATGGGAATGGGTATTAATTTTAAAATTATATATTCTACGCTCACATTTTATCCTAGGCAAGAGTATTCCTTCTTTCTTATATATCATAAGAACATTATAGCAAATTATTTGATAATCAACACATGATGGCAAACTATTCCTTGACCATATAATACTATATAGTATATTATTATATGGTATTAAAAAGGAGGAGTTCATATGGCAGAATATCAAGGTGGTTTTCTTATTAGCCAAATCAAACAAATGAGTGGCAGGTTATTTAATCAGTTGCTTGCCAAAAAAAATATAGATGCTTTTAATGGAGAACAAGGCCGAATTTTATATATTCTTTGGGAGGAAGATTATATTACAATACGAGAATTAGCAAAAAGAACAGGATTAGCTGTTACAACACTTACTAGTATGTTAGATCGTATGGAACAAGCAGAATTGATTATGCGAAATGCTGATGCTTCAGATAGAAGAAAAACATTAATTTCATTAACAGATAATGCAAAATCTTTAAAAAATGAATATGAAGAAGTGTCAACAGAGATGAGTAAGTTATTTTATTCTGGCTTTAGTAAGAAAGAAATAATGGAATGTGAAAATTATTTAAAAAGAATATTGGGAAATATTAGTGAAGCAGAGATTTAAAAGAAGGATATATTTTTTCAATACATAAAAAGAGGAGAATTATTATATGAAAATTAGACAAATTCGTAATGCAACAATTATTGTAGAATATGCAGGCAAAAAGTTTCTTGTAGACCCATGGTTACAAGATAAAGGAAAAGGAATCATAGCACCATCACCTGATCCAGAGAAAAATAAAATACAAACTCCAATAGTCGATTTGCCATGTTCTGTTGAAGAAATTTTAGAGGGGACTGATGCTTGCATTGTAACCCATATACATCCAGATCATTTTACTGAAGAATATATTCCAAAGGAAATGATGATAATTGTTCAAAATAGAGAAGATGAAGAAAAACTTAAAAATATAGGTTTTTTGAATATTAATGTTTTTAATGATAACAGAATGATTATTGGAGATATATCCTTAACCAAAGCAGAAGGAAGGCATGGAGAAAATGAGCAAGTAGCAGTTATGATGGGAGATGTTTGTGGGATAGTGTTTGAACATTCTTCAGAGGAAAAACTTTATATTGTAGGAGATAGTGTTTGGTATGAAGGAATAGAAAAAAATCTAACTGATCACAAACCAGATTGCGTGGTGTTAAATGCTTGTGATGCAAGAATTGAAGGATTAGGAAGATTAATTATGAATAAGGAAGATGTATTAGCTGTATACAAAGCAATACCTACTGCAAAGGTGATTATAAGTCATATGGATACAGTAAATCATGCATTTTTATCACGAAAAGAGTTAAAAAGTTATCTTGCTGAAAATGGCATGATTGATAGGGTATTAATACCTGATGATGGAGAAAGTTATGTTTTTTAATATGTTAAGTTTAAAGAGAGGTAGTTATAGAAAATTTGATAGGAGGTAAAAAATATTTGATTGAAAAGATACAGGAGATTAGAACAAAGGGGATTTTAACAAAATCTAATTTACCAATTGCAGGTTATTCAGTTAATCCCTATGTTGGATGTCCTCATGGGTGTAAATATTGTTATGCTAGCTTTATGAAACGTTTTACAAATCATAAAGAACCTTGGGGAACATTTCTTGATGTTAAGAACTGGGAAAGTATACGAAATCCTGAGAAATACAGAGGTGAATGTGTGATCATTGGCTCAGTGACGGATGGATATCATCCCTTTGAAGAAAAATATAAACGTACTAGGTTATTTTTGGAACAAATGCAAGGAAGTGAAGCAAATCTTATCATTACAACTAAATCAGATTTAGTTGTGCGAGATTTGGACTTAATTAAGTCATTTCCTAATCCTTTGGTTTCATGGTCAATCAATACTTTGGATGAAGAGTTTCGAGCAGATATGGATTCTGCATCTACAATTAAAAGACGAATTAAAGCAATGAAGACATTTCATGATGCAGGTATTCGAACTACTTGTTTCATTTCTCCAATATTTCCAGGAATCACAGATGTGAAGGCAATTATTAATGAAATAAGAGATCAATGTGATTATATTTGGCTAGAAAATCTTAATCTAAGAGGCGATTATAAAGCTACTATAATGAACTATATTACAGATAATTATTCAGCTTTAGTGCCATTGTACAAAGAAATTTATGAGAAGAAGAATAGAGAGTATTGGATAGAGTTGGATAAGCAAATTAAACAATATGCTAATGAGAACGGATATATGTACCTTATAGATGAAGAACCATTTCAAAAAAATCCAACAGGTAAACCAATTATCATAAACTATTTTTATCATGAAGAAATTCGACAATCTGCTAAAAAATAATATATAAAAAATATAAAGGATATTCTTCACCATATATATGGTAGTATGGTAATATTCTTCAGAATATGCTGAACTAATATGAAAGATACTGGCTTTTATCTATTTTAGAAAATGCAACAGGATAACAATAGCTTTATATGGTGCTTGGAAAAAATAATTAATATCTTAACTTAAAAAAGTTAGAGATTTATAATAAATAATCTCCAACAGATAGTTAATTATTTGTTGAAGATTATTATATTTATTTTATCTTATCTATTTCAATAAGAAGTATTCCATGTGGAGGAATAGAATCAGTTAGAAGTAATTCATTTTTGACTTCTTTTTCGCTAACTTTAATTTCAGGAATCTCCTTTGATTTTAGATAATCATAAACATCAGGAGTTATCTGTTCAGGTACTCCCATATTTAGCCAAGCATCAAAAGTTGAGCCAGAAGTTCTATTTAGACTCCATCGTTTAATCTTATAAATTCCACTAGCTACAGAAAAAATTAAATGTACTTCCTTATTAATATTTGAATTTTTAAATATATTATATCTGTTATGATATTCTAATAATGATTTATCACCATTTTTAAATAAGTCATCAAAATATATAAAGTTAAATAGTAATATTTGATAACTACTATTAGAGGCAGTTATTATGTAGTCGTTTCCTTTTTCTATAAGGGTGTTTCCAAGCTTACTAAGTAATGAAAATGCATTATATGAAGGTTTCTTTAATCGATTGTAGGTTATTAGACCAAGCCCTCCATGATAAAGTTTATCTTCAGTTATTCCTTCTTCAATAATATCACTTAAAGACCAAAAGGTAAGAGCATCAATATTATTAATATTATTGAGTATGTTATAAGTAATATAGGAACTAAAAAAACAGGTATCTCTATTATAATCATTTGTAAATGGACTTAGATTCCACTCAGTCACAATTATTGGTATATTTAAATAATACTTTTTAAGCAATTCTTTCATTTTTATAACTGAATCTTCCAAAAAATCTTGTCCTGATAAAGTGAGCATATCATTAGATTTATTAATAATAGAAGATGGCAAACTAGTATTTTTAAGGTCAGTATAAGCATATACATTGCAAGCCATAAAGTCTAATTCTATGAAATTTGATTGACAATAATTTAAGAAATCGTCAGCCCATTTAAACTCATTTTTTGGTAAAAGTCCAGGAGACCCTACTTTTATGTCCTTGGATATACTTTTGATAGTGAAATAGGTTGATTTAAATAACTGATAAAATTTTTCTGTACTTCCATACCAAAATATTTCTGATAAATCAGGAGCATTCCAAACTTGGAAGTACCACTTTGTTACTTCTTTAAGCCCATATCTGTCAATGCAATGTTTTATAAATGCACTTATTAAATCAGTCCATTTCTTTAAAGACTTAGGATAGCTCATATTTGCATGCCAAAGAAAAGCGTATTGTTTTTTAGATCCTAAAATTTCTGGCATGAATCCTATTTCAATAAAAGGTTTTAGATTTACCCTATAGAAAAAGTCAAAGATTTCATCTATATAGGACCAATTGTAAATGGGATTTCCTTTACTATCTTCTTTATAAACCATCATATCATCTGAAAAAATACCATGAAATCTAATAAACTCATATCCAATATCCTTTTGAGCTAATTCTATTTGGCGCCTAATTTCATGTCGTAAACATAAAGAAGCTCTGCCTATGGAAGTGATTTTACTCCAGTACTTGGTATATGTATTTTTATATGATTTTTCTAAATCTATATTAATATTAGTCTGAATAGATGAATTTATATTAGTATTGGATTGAGCTTTATCTAAAAATTCAAATAAGTATTTGAAATAACTATGAGAATTATCATTAAAATAATTATGAGTTAAGGAATCCTTTGTTTTCTGCTCAATTCTATGTTTCTTTTTATATTCAGTTGCAGTCATATTAAATTCTTTTTTAAAAGCTCTGTTATAGGCTTTATGATCATTAAATCCGTGTTCCATGGCAATATCTAAAATGTTTTTATCGTTTTCAATCAAATCGTGTAAAGACTTAGTTATACGCAATTTATTTATATAGTCAACAAAACCAATTTCTAAATTTTCTTTAAAAAATTTAGAAATATACTGAGGACTAATATGCATTTCTTCTGAAAGTAAGTTTAGGCTTAGGTTACTGCTATAATTGTTTTCTATAAACTTTAATATGTCATATAATCTAGTATTTTTATAAAAAGATGAGTTCATGTTTTTTTGATTTTCCTCTTTAAAGTTATTTATTAGAACCAAAACTATCTCAATAACATTATTAATTGCTCTTAATTTATAATCAGATTCTAATTTAACCATAGAAAGCATTAAGTTAGCTAGATTTGAGCTTATTAAATCATAAAAAGGATTATTTCTATCATTAATAGAGTCAGTGTATTTGTAATAGAAATCTGAGAAATTTTTATAGTATGTATCAAAAAACACCTTATCTAAATGAAGTATTAATAACAAGCTATTTTCAGATTCTGAGAAGAATGAATGTATATCTAAGCTATTTACCCAAAATAAATCATGCTCTGACAATTTATATTTTTCACCTTTTACAAAGTAAGAAACAGTCCCCTTTAATATAAAGACTAGTTCTAATTCCTTATGGGAGTGGTATTCTTCGTTAGTGACTGGGACAATCGATATACTAAAAGGCAATCCATTTGTATAGTTTATAAATTTAAAATTCATTTTTCCTCCTAAAATTATAGATAATTAAAGTAGATAAAAGTGCATTATAATTTGTGAATATCTAAACATAAGTCCTATTATATCATTAAAAACTTTGAAATATAGTCTCATTTTTTAATCTATGAAAAAATAATTAGAAAATTATAAAAAAAATGATACCATTTACATTTAAAAATAGAACTATTCAAAGGTGTTTTGTTGATATCCTTTACATATAGAATAATTGAAATGAATTTTAAACATATAGGAGGACTTATAATATGAAAAATCAAGAATTTCAAAAAACACCTTTTGCAAGACTTCTAGTTGGGGCAGTTCTCGGATTAGGGACATCAATAGCACCTCTAGTACTTTTAGGATTTGGTCTTGCAACATTTAATATCATTAGAATCGTTGG